>NZ_JBFODN010000200.1:0-60380 GCF_040908345.1 Aeromonas sp. R3-1 | reverse complement strand
CCTGATGAGCTCGTTCAGGCTATCCGGTAATGGGGCTGATGAGCGTTGAGCGAAGGTCGTGGGGATGGGTGAGATAAAAAAGCCGCAGCGGATGAACGCTGCGGCTTTTTGCTGGCTTGCAGTGAGGGATTACTGGCGCCAGAAGGAGGGGAAGAAGAGCACGGCGACCGTCAGGATCTCCAGTCGTCCCAGCAGCATGCCGAATGACAGCAGCCATTTGGCCGATTCCGGCAGGCTGGCAAAGTTGGTGCTGGGGCCGACCACCGGGCCCATGCCCGGGCCGACGTTGGCAACGGCGGTGATGGAGCTGGAGATGGCCGTCAGGGGGTCAAGCCCGATGGCGCCCAGCAGTGCAGCTATCACCAGAATGATGGCGAAGTAGGCTAGTACGAAGGAGATCATCGAGCGGATGATGGCGTCATTGACCGTCCGGCCGTTGTACTTCTGCGGGAAGACAGCAGAAGGGTGCATCAGTTGGCGCATCTGCTTTCTGAACAGGGCGAATGCCACCTGTACCCGGAAGATCTTGAGACCACCCGCAGTGGAGCCTGAACAGGCCCCAAGAGCCAGCAGCACGATGAAGACGATGCTGGCGAGCGGCCCCCAGGTGCCGAAGTCACCAAGGCCGTAGCCGGTGGTGGTGAGCACCGAGACGATGTTGAAGCAGCTGATGCGCAGGGCATCCCAGAAGCCGAACAGATCTCTCTCCCACAGATAGAAGGTCATGATGACGGTGACCCACACCACCAGCCAGAAGAAGCCTCGCACCTGGGCATCCTTGAACAGGCTGTTGTCCCTGTGGTTGAGGCTCTGCACATAGAGCAGGAAGGGCAGGCCACCGAGGAACATGAACAGGGTGCCAATCCAGTGTGCCGAGTTGGAGAAGTGGGACATGGATTGATCGGAGGTGGAGTAGCCGCCGGTACTGAGAGTGGTCATGGCGTGGTTGATCGCCTCGAACATGTTCATGCCGCTGGCCCAGTAGGCCATGAAGCAGAGCATGGAGAGCACCAGATAGACCACGACGATGTTGTTGGCGACCGTCTTGGCACGCGGGGCGCTTTTGTCCGACCAGTCCGAGCTCTCGGTCTGGAACAGCTTCATACCGCCGACGTTGAGGTAGGGCAGCACGGCTACCGCCATCACGATAAAGCCGACCCCGCCCAGCCACTGCAGGATGGATCGCCACAACAGGATGCTGTGGGCCATGTTGTCGAGGCCGGAGAGCACGGTGGAGCCCGTGGTGGTTACCCCCGACATGGTCTCGAAGTAGGCGTCGGTGAAGTTGATGTGGGTGATGAAAACAAAAGGCAGGGCGCCGAAGGCGCAGGCCACCACCCAGACCGAGGTGGTGAGCAGGAACATCTCCCGCACCCCCAGGTGGAACTCCGCCTTGCGCCCGTAATGGAGGCAGAGCAGGGCGGCGCCGTGGGTGATCAGCACCGATTTGAGAAACTCGACGAATCCCTCGGAGCCGGTGAGCAGTGCCAGCAAGGTGGGCAGCCACATGAAGAGCGCCAGCTTGGAGAGCACCAGCCCGAGGGTGAAGATAATGGGACGCAGCTTGATCATGTTCGATAACCTGGTCGTTGATTAACAAAAGACCCGGACCATCCCCTTGGGGGAGCTGAGCCGGGTCTGGTTTGACAGCCTGTGCGCATGAAGACGTTACAGGAAGAAGGGGCTTGGCTGGAACAGCCGCTCCACTTCCGGGATGTACTTCTTGTCCACCAGGAACATGACCACGTGGTCATCCTGCTGGATCTTGGTGCGATCGTGGGCTATCAGCACCTCATCTCCGCGCACTACGGCACCTATGGTGGTGCCCGGCGGCAGCTTGAGCTCGCCCACCGTCTTGCCGACCACCTTGGAGGTGTTCTCGTCACCGTGGGCAATCGCCTCGATCGCCTCGGCAGCGCCGCGGCGCAGACTGTATACGTTGGCGATATCGGCTCGGCGCACATGGGTCAACAGGGCCGAGATGGTGGCCTGCTGCGGCGAGATGGCGATATCGATGGAGCCACCCTGCACCAGATCGACGTAGGCGCCGCGCTGGATCAGCACCATGGTCTTCTTGGCACCCATCTTCTTGGCGAGCAGCGCCGACATGATGTTGGCCTCATCCTCGTTGGTCACGGCGATGAAGACGTCGATCTGGTCGATATGCTCCTCGGCCAGCAGCTCTTGATCAGCCGCATCGCCGCAGAAGACGATGGTGTTCTCCAGCAGTTCGGAGAGCTGCTCCGCCCGCTTCTGGTTGCGCTCGATAAGCTTGACGCTGTAGCGCTTCTCCAGCTGGCGGGCGAGACCCGCGCCGATGTTGCCACCACCGACGATCATGATGCGACGGTAGGGGCTCTCGAGGCGCTGCAGCTCCGACATCACGGCACGGATATGGCCCGCGGCGGCGACGAAGAAGACCTCGTCATCCGCTTCGATGATGGTGGTACCTTGCGGACGGATCGGGCGGCCCTGACGGAAGATGGCCGCTACCCGAGTTTCGATGTTAGGCATGTGCTCGCGCAGGGTGGAGAGGGCATTGCCCACCAGCGGGCCACCGTAGTAGGCCTTGACCGCCACCAGACCGACGCGACCACCTGCAAAATCAACCACTTGCAGGGCACCCGGATATTCGATCAGGCGACGCACATAGTCGGTCACCAACTGCTCCGGCGCGATCAGGTGATCCACCGGCACCGATTCCGGCAGGAACAGGCGATCCCGCTCGGTCAGATAGGCTGGCGAGCGGATCCGCGCCACCTTGTTCGGGGTGTTGAACAGGGAGTAGGCCACCTGACAGGCGATCATGTTGGTCTCGTCACTGTTGGTGACGGCGACCAGCATGTCGGCATCCTGAGCTCCCGCTTCGCGCAGCACCTTGGGGTGAGCGCCATGGCCGTTGACCACTCGCAGGTCAAACTTGTCCTGCAGTTCGCGCAGGCGCTCACTGTCGGTATCGACGATGGTGATGTCGTTGTTCTCTCCGGCCAGGTTCTCGGCCAGAGTGCCGCCGACCTGGCCGGCTCCCAAAATGATGATTTTCATAGGGAACGTCTACTCACGTTGATGCTGTAAAGGGGAGCGCCAGAATGGATCTGGCTGCTCTCCCGAATGAGGTTTGTCATGCCCGGTTCAGAGCTTGACCAGTTTGGCGTAGTAGAAGCCATCCATCTCGGCTTCACCCGGCAGGAACTGGCGACCCGGGCAGTCCGGGGTGTCCTGTTCGTGCAACGGTACCAATTTGGCATCTTTGGTCGCGGCAAGGAAGGCGCGGATCTGTTCGCGGTTCTCTTCCGGCAGGACGGAGCAGGTGGCGTAGAGCAGGGTGCCGCCGCTTTTCAGCTTGCCCCAGAGGGCATTGAGAATGCGGCGCTGCAGCTCGGCCAGCTCGCGGATGTCCTGATCACGGCGCAACCACTTGATGTCGGGGTGGCGACGGATAACACCGGTGGCGGAGCAGGGGGCGTCCAGCAGGATGCGGTCGAACTGGCCCTCCGGCCACCACTGTTCCGGTGCCGCGGCATCGCCGTGGATCACTTTGGCGGTGAGGCCGATGCGATCCAGGTTCTCCTGCACCCGCTTGAGGCGGTTCTCGTCGGCATCAACGGCGACCACCCCGGCCAGCTTGGGCTGACGCTCCAGCAGGTGGGCGGTCTTGCCGCCGGGGGCGGCGCAGGCATCCAGCACCCACTCACCCGGTTGCGGGTCGAGCAGTGCCGCGGCCTGTTGTGCTGCACCATCCTGTACCGAGCAGTCACCGACCTCGAAGCCGGGCAGCTTGGTCACATCGCAGGGACGCTCCAGCAGGATGCAATCCTCTCCCTCTTCACCGGCCACGGCATTGATGCCGGCTTCAGCCATGCGAGCCAGCATGGCATCGCGGCTCTGGCGCTGGCTGTTGTTGCGGATCCACATGGGGGGGCGCTGGTTGTTCGCCTCCATGATGAATTCCCACTCATCGTGATAGGCCTGACGCAGGCGCTTGGTGAGCCACTCCGGATGACCGAGGCGAATGCTGGGAACGCGGTCGATACGCAGCAAAATGACTTCGGCGCTGCGCTGGAAGTTGCGCAGCACGCCGTTGATGAGGCCACGCAGGGAGGTGCCCTTGAGCAGTTTGACGGCGTTGACGGTCTCGGCCACCGCGGCGTGAGCCGGAATGCGAGTGTAGATGAGTTGATAGAGACCGACCAGGATGAGGTAGTGGAAAATGCGGCTCTTGTTCTTGAGCGGCTTGTCCATCATCTCGTTGACTGCCGCATCGAGGCGGGGTAGCCAGCGCAGGGTGCCGTAGCAGAGTTCTTGCAGGAGAGCGCGATCGCGAGGTGCAACTTTCTCCTGGGCAGCAGGCAGAACAGCGGAGAGGGATTGACCCTGATCCAGCACCTGTTGAATAACGAGAGCGGCCTGTGCACGTGTTTTCATAGAGTTACCTTAGATGCGCAAGTCGGGGCCTGGGCCCCGCTTGTGTCAATTCAATCCAGTTCAATTCAATTGCGTGCCGGGTTCAAACCAGTCGCGGCGAGAGTTGAGCAGATCCGAAACGGACATCGCCTTCTTGCCGGGCGGTTGCAGGGTCAGCAGGCGCAGTACCCCTTTGCCGGTCGCGATATCGATCCCCTGCTTGTCGGCCTTGAGCAGGGTGCCGGCGGGTTGGCCGTGGTCGCTGTCAATGACGGCGGCTTGCCATACCTTGACGGTCTGGTCAGCCACTTCAAACCAGCTGATGGGCCAGGGGTTGAACGAGCGGATGCAGCGTTCGATGGCAACAGCCTCCATCGACCAGTCGATGCGGGCCTCTTCCTTGGAGAGCTTTTCGGCGTAGTTGGCCAGCGCATCATCTTGCGCCTCGGCAGCGGTTTCACCGGCGGCCATGGCATTGATGGTGTCGACCAGTGCCTGCGGGCCCAGCTCGGCCAGCTTGTCATAGAGGCTGGCGGAGGTCTCGTCGGCGGCGATGGGGCAGCTAACCTTGCGGATCATGGCGCCGGTATCCAGTCCCACATCCATCTGCATGATGGTGACGCCGGTTTCGGCATCGCCCGCCCAGATAGAGCGCTGGATCGGTGCGGCACCGCGCCAGCGGGGCAGCAGGGAGCCATGGACGTTGATGCAGCCCAGCCGCGGGGTATCGAGTACCACCTTGGGCAGGATCAGGCCATAGGCCACCACCACCATCAGATCGGCGCCAAGGGCCGCCAGCTCGGCTTGCGCCTCTTCCTTGCGCAGAGAGGCAGGTTGGTAAACCGGCAGGTTGTGGGCCAGTGCCAGCTCTTTGACCGGGCTGGCGGTGAGCTTCTGGCCACGGCCAGCGGGCTTGTCAGGCTGGGTATAAACGGCAACGACCTCGTGGTCGGAAGACAACAACGCCGCCAGGTGACGGGCGGCGAAGTCGGGAGTACCGGCAAAAATCAGTTTCAGCTTATTCAATGGGGCAGATCCTCAGAGGACTTTGCGATCTTCACGGGCCATCTTTTCCAGCTTCTGGCGAATGCGCTGGCGCTTGAGCGGGGACAAGTAATCCACAAACAGCTTGCCGACCAGATGATCCATCTCATGCTGGATGCAAATGGCGAGCAGATCGTCGGCTTCCAGCTCGAATGGCTTGCCGTTGCGATCCAGGGCGCGGATTTTGATCTGTTCAGCGCGAGGCACCAGAGCACGGCTGCCGGGCACGGAGAGGCAACCCTCTTCGATACCGGTGCTGCCGCACTGCTCGATGACCTCCGGATTGATCAATACCAGAGGATCTTCACGGTTTTCAGAGACATCGATCACTATGATGCGCTGGTGAATGTCGACCTGAGTCGCGGCCAGGCCAATGCCTTCCTCCGCGTACATGGTTTCGAACATATCATCTACAATCTGTTGTAACTCGGGTGTAAAGGTCTCGACAGGGGCTGCAACGGTGCGCAGGCGCTCATCGGGAAAACGCAATACATCTAGAATGGCCATAGTTTTTTCTTTAGTTTCGTATAAATGCAGTCAATATTGGCGTAATTCTAGTCATTTACGCCGACAAAAAACAGCAACACTTTGCGTACAGAAGTAACAGGGAGTGTTATGTATCTGAAGCAAACCATCCTCGCCTGCCTGCTGGTGACCGTGAGTCAGGCAGCACTGGCCGATCAGCTGAGGCTGAAAGCGGGTTACCCCGAAAGCTATGTAGTGCAAAAAGGCGACACCCTGTGGGATATCTCCGGCAAGTATCTTTCCGAACCCTGGCTCTGGCCCCGTCTCTGGAACATCAATCCGCAGATAGCCAATCCTCACTGGATCTACCCCGGTGATGTACTGCATCTGAGCTGGGTCAATGGTGAACCCCGACTCGGCAAGGCGATGCAGGGTGGCAAGCAAGTCATCCGTCTCGGCCCGAAAACCCGTTACGAGAACAAAGCCAACCCCATTCCGACCCTGCCTATCAGCGAGATCGGCCCCTTCCTGCAAACCGACCATATTCTGGCTGACAGCCAGCAGCAGAAAACCTTGCCCTATCTGCTGGGGTCGGATCAGAAGCATATCGGCATGCTGGAGGGGGACACCCTCTATGTGCAGGGCTCCCTGACGCCGGGGCAGGTTTATGGCATTTATCACCCCGGAGTGGTCTACAAGGATCGCGAAACCGGTGAACTGCTGGGCCAGGAGGCGATCTTTGCCGGTGTGGTGCGGGCCGTGGCGCGTCTTGATGGCGAGCGGACTGAAGTTACCCTCACTCATAACCAGCGCGAAGTGCTGCAGGGCGACAAGGTGATGCCGCTGCCGGCTCAGGAAAACATGCCCGCCGTCTTCACACCGAAAGCGGCACCTGCCATCACGCCGGGCTATATCATCGATTTGCCGAACAAGACCCGGGGCGGTGGCAAGTTTGATGTGGTGCTGATCAATCGGGGTGGCCGTGATCAACTGGTCGCCGGGGATGTGTTGGATGTCAGACGACCCGGTGCTGCTCTGGTTACCAAGAATGGCGATGTACAGTACAAGGAGCTCTCGTCGGTTTTTAACCGGGTGTTTTACAGCAGCAACAAGAAGGCACCACTGCCCTCTGAAGCGATTGCCCGCGTCATGTTGTTCAAGGTGTATGACAAGCTGAGTTACGGTCTCATCATGCAGAGTAACGACATGGTGAGTGCGGGCTATCAGGTCACTCACTTCTGACGTGAACTACCCCGACGCGCGTCTGGCGCTCTGGCTAACTCTCGATGCGGTCACCGGTATCGGTCCGGTGACCGCTGCACGTCTGTTGGAACGGGCTGGGGGAAGTATTGATGCCCTGTTCCAGAGCGATGAAGCGCAATTGCATGGTATGGGGTTATCGTCAGAGCAGATCAAACAACTGCGCTGGCCCTCGCCAGTGGTTGAGCAGAGCCTGGCTTGGGCTGCTTTGCCTGACAATCTCCTTATTCCGCAAGATCACCCGGTTTATCCACCCTTGTTGCGGGAAATTCCCGCGGCCCCCCTGTTGCTCTACTGTCGTGGAGATCTTGCTGCGCTGTCGCTACCCCAGCTGGCAATGGTGGGGACACGCCATCCTACCTATGCAGGCAAAGATAATGCCTCCCGCCTTTGTAGCGAGCTGGTTGGATGCGGGTTAGCGATCACCTCGGGCCTTGCGCTTGGTATCGATGGTGTTTGCCATCAGCAAGCGCTGGCTTGTGGTGGTATCACCCTTGCCGTATTGGGTTCCGGGCTGGATTGCCTCTACCCCAAACGCCATCAGGGGCTGGCAGGCCAGATTCTGGAGAGCGGTGGTTTGCTTATCTCCGAGCTGGCGCCGGATAAAGGACCGCTGGCTGAACATTTTCCTCGTCGCAACCGTATTATCAGTGGTCTGTCGCTGGGAACTCTGGTGGTGGAGGCGACCGAGCAGAGCGGTTCGCTGATCACCGCCCGTTATGCGCTTGAACAGGGGCGCGAAGTGTTTGCAGTGCCCGGCGCCCCGCAAAACGCCCAGGCGATAGGGTGCAACAGATTAATTCAGCAGGGGGCCAAACTTGTGCTGAGTGCGGCCGATATAGTGGAAGAACTGCCAGAGTGGGTCGCACGGCCAGATCCGTCGGTCATACCATCTGAGCAACCGCATAATAGCGAATTGCCTTATGCCGATTTGTTGGATAACGTAGATTATGAGACCACGAGCGTGGATACCGTTGCCGAGCGGGCCCAGCTTCCTGTCGAAGTGGTATTGGGCAGGTTGGTAGAGCTGGAGCTGGCCGGTGCAGTGATGGCGGTAGCCGGTGGATACGTCAGAGCGAGGAGGGCGAATCATGTTTGATGTATTGATGTACCTTTTCGAGACCTACATCCACAGCGATGCAGATGTGATGGTCGAGCAGGATGAGCTCACCGACGAGTTGAGCCGGGCCGGTTTCGATAAAGAAGAGATCGACAAGGCACTCGACTGGCTGGAGCGACTGGCCAATCTGCACGATAGCGAACGGGAGGTCTATGTCACCGCCAGCGCGCAAGGCTCGATGCGTATCTATGCTCCGCAAGAGCTGGCACGCCTCAGCACCGAGTGCCGCGGCTTCCTGCTCTTTCTGGAACAGGCCCAGGTGCTGAATGCCGAAACCCGTGAGATCTGTATCGAGCGCCTGCTCGAGCTGGACAAGCCGGATATCGAGCTGGATGACCTGAAGTGGGTCGTCATGATGGTGCTGTTCAACGTACCGGGCAGTGAAAATGCCTACCAGCAGATGGAAGAGCTGGTGTTTGATGAGTCAGACGGCGTCATTCACTGACAGTCCGGTGCCGCGCTGGTAGAATTCAGGCCATCTGGATTTCAAGGCGCGGCCCATGTCAAAAATCGATCATCACCTCTTTTCAGCCCACGAACATGCCTTCGAGCGCGAGCCGTGCCCGCAGTGCGGGGCCGAGCTGGTGATCCGCCAGGGCAAACATGGCCCCTTTCTTGGCTGTTCTGCCTATCCTGCCTGTGATTACATACGCTCCCTGACGCCATCCGGCCGTGACAGCGAAAAGGTGCTCGAAGGCTCTGCCTGTCCCGATTGCGGAGAGCCGCTGGCGATCAAGAAGGGGCGTTACGGTCTGTTTGTCGGTTGTACCCAGTATCCGGCCTGTCAGCACATCGAATCCCTGCAGGAGAGCGATGATACCCAGATCCTCTGCCCCGAGTGCGGCAAGGGTCATCTGGTGAGCCGTACCTCCCGCTACGGCAAGCAGTTTTACTCCTGTGATGGCTATCCCCATTGCAAATATGTGGTGAACGACAAACCGATCCCCATGCCTTGCCCCGCGTGTGGCTGGGGCATCATGGTGGAAAAAAAAGTGAGGGGAACTCTGCGTTGGGTCTGTCCGCAAAAGAAATGCGGCCACCAAAGTGAGCAGGTATAATCCCGCCGCCGCAACCGGATTGAAACGTTTTCGGTGAACTTCAACCCCCCACTTGGAGTAAGGAAATTCCCACCATGAATAAACCCTTTGTTGCCGTATTGATGGGCTCTGATTCTGATTTCCCCGTGATGCAGACCACCCTTGAGGTGCTCAAGTCATTTGATATCGCAGTGGAAGTCAAAGTCACCTCCGCGCACCGCACGCCGGCTGCGACCCATCAGTATGTGACCGATGCCGAGGCCCGTGGCTGCAAGGTCTTTATCTGTGCTGCCGGTCTGGCGGCGCATCTGGCGGGTGCCGTAGCCGGCATCACGACTCGTCCCGTGATCGGGGTGCCCATCGATGGTGGCCCGCTCAAGGGGCTGGATGCGTTGCTCTCCACCGTGCAGATGCCGGGTGGTGTACCGGTAGCGACCGTGGCGATCGGCAAAGCCGGTGCCAAGAACGCAGGTTATCTGGCAGCCCAGATGCTGGCAGTAGCCGATGATGAACTGGCGGCCAAGGTTCGGGCCGAACGCCAGAAGAATGCCGAAGAGGTGATGGCCAAGGATGCCGCCCTGCAGGCTCAACTCAAGTAAGTGAACGAGTGGCGATCCGGATGTGTCGTATTTTCCTGTGCAACAGCAAAACGTCACTTTGTTGTGGTCGCCGCCGTATGGATTCAACTTGCTACTAAGTGACGAGGCGGCAGCCTGGCTGCCGCATTTTTCCTATGCCAAATGAATTTGAACAGGCGGTTGCTGCCCTCCAGCAGGAAGGGGTGATCGCTTATGCGACCGAGGCCGTGTTTGGTCTGGGATGTGATCCCGACTCCGAAGTTGCGGTGCAGCGACTGCTGGCCATCAAGCAGCGTCCGGTTGAGAAGGGGTTGATCCTGATTGCTGCCGACGTAGAGCAATTGCAGGATTACATCGATCTGAGCCAACTTAGTGGTGAACAACTGGCTCGGGTTGAAGCCAGCTGGCCCGGCCCCTTCACCTGGATCATGCCTGCCCGTGCAACGACGCCGGCCTGGCTGACCGGGCAGTTCGAGACCCTCGCGGTACGCGTGACGGCTCATCCTCAGGTGCAGGCGTTGTGTCGCGCCTTTGGCAAGCCGCTGGTCTCTACCAGCGCCAACCTGACCGGTGAGGAGCCTGCCCGTCGGGTGGCCGATATTGGTGAGCGGCTGGCAAGCAAGTTGGCCTATATCCTGCCCGGTGAAGTGGGTGGTCAAGCTAACCCCTCCGAGATCAAGGACGCCCGAACCGGCGCCATTATTCGCCCCTCCTGAGCAGGCGGATACGTCATGATTTGCTATCAATCCGCTGAGCGGTGAGCTCATCTGATTGATTTAACTATAAAAATGGACAGGGCGTTCACGATCCTGCCTGACTGGAGACAAGATGAGCAAACCGGATGTGGCCCAGGTCAAGGCCTTCCTGTTGCAGTTGCAGGACGAGATCTGCCGTGGTCTGGAGCAGGCCGACGGCAGTGGACACTTTGTGGAAGATGCCTGGAGCCGTGAAGGCGGTGGTGGCGGACGCACCCGCGTGCTGCGCCACGGCGCGGTGATCGAGCAGGGGGGCGTCAACTTCTCCCATGTCTATGGCGATGCCATGCCTGCCTCTGCTACAGCCCATCGGCCAGAGTTGGCCGGTCGCAAGTTCGAGGCGATGGGCGTGTCGCTGGTGATCCATCCGCACAACCCCTATGTGCCGACCAGCCACGCCAACGTCCGTTTCTTCATCGCCGAGAAAGAGGGTGAAGAGCCTATTTGGTGGTTTGGCGGTGGCTTCGATTTGACGCCCTTCTATCCGTTTGCCGAGGATGTCCAGCATTGGCATCAGGTCTCCCGTGATCTCTGCCAGCCCTTTGGTGATGAGATCTACCCCGAGTTCAAATCCTGGTGCGATCGCTACTTCTTCCTCAAGCACCGCAACGAGACGCGAGGGGTGGGCGGTCTCTTCTTCGACGATCTTAATCGCTGGCCTTTTGCCGACTGCTTTGCCTTTATGCAAGCGGTAGGTCGGGGATATCTCGATGCTTACCTGCCGATCATTGAACGACGCAAGGTTCTACCCTATGGCGAGCGGGAGCGGGAGTTCCAGCTCTATCGTCGCGGCCGTTATGTGGAGTTCAATCTGGTGTATGACCGTGGCACCCTGTTCGGGTTGCAGACTGGCGGACGTACCGAGTCGATCCTGATGTCGATGCCACCGCTGGCACGTTGGGAGTATGACTGGCAGCCGGAAGCGGGCACTCCTGAAGCCTTGCTCTACACCGATTACCTCACGCCGCGAGAGTGGCTGTGACCCGAGGGGCCATGATGGCCCCTTTTTACTGGCCGATATTCGGCTTGTTCCCGAGTGCGAAAACCCGTTAAATCGGAATATTGCCCTCTGATGGAACTCTTTGATGGATCGTTATCTGGTTTTTGGCCACCCGGTGCGCCACAGCAAGTCCCCCTTCATTCACACCCTGTTTGCCAGACAAACCCAGCAAGAGCTGGAGTATGGGTTGGCTGAACCCGCCGTCGACGAGTTTGCCCAAGCCCTGCGCACCTTCTTTGACCAAGGGGGCAAGGGATGCAATGTCACCGTTCCCTTTAAGGAGCAGGCATTCACTATGGTCGATTGCTTGAGCCAGAGGGCCAAGCGGGCGGGCGCGGTCAATACCATCAAGCTGACCGATGATGGCGTGTTGCTGGGGGATAATACCGATGGCGCTGGATTGGTCGCCGATCTCAAGTCCCATGGTGTGACGCTGGCGGATAGCCGGATCCTGCTGCTGGGTGCCGGTGGCGCTGCTCGTGGTGCATTGGCGCCGCTGCTGGCCGAGCTGCCGAGTGAGCTGGTGATCGCCAACCGCACCCACACAAAAGCGCAACAGTTGGCTGCCGAATTCCACGATCTGGGGCCTGTGACTGCCCAGACCTATGAGCAGTTGGCAGGGCCATTCGATCTCGTCATCAACTCTACCTCCGCCAGCCTGCAAGGAGAGCTGCCGCCGTTGGCCCCTGCCCTGATCCACACTGATATTGCCATCTACGACATGATGTATGGCGCCTCGGATACGGCGTTTATCAGTTGGGCCAAACAGCATGGGGCCCGTCAAACCATGGATGGACTCGGCATGCTGGTGGAACAGGCCGCCGAAGCGTTTACCGTGTGGCGCGGAATTCGTCCCGGGACTAAACAGGTATTGAGAGAGTTGAAGCGTAACTTGGGGGTGATATGAACCAGGGTATTCTGTTTCCTGATTTGATGGAGTGGCAGGTTGACGAACAGCGGGTGCGTTTTCCTGCCCAGCAGATGGGGGCACTGATAGATTGTTACATCAGCCAGCGGCGACTGGAGAGAATGACAGGTCTGGCGCTGACGAGAGAGGATGACATCGTCAGAGCCTTCGAAAGTGTACGTTTTGATATTGAAGATATGGCTGAAAAACTCATTGAAGAACAAGAGCTTGCTGAGGATGGCGCTATCTACCTCTGATTTTTCAAAGTTTTTTTGTTTTGTAGCGGAACTACTTTGAAATGGCGCTGACTAACTAGATAGTTGAGGAAGTGCTAGCTAGTCACCTTTATAACTCCCCGGTATTCGTACTGGGGATTTTTTTATCTGCATGAAAGTAAAAGGTTTTTTCTTAATCTGTAAGTTGTGAAACTAAATTACATAAATTACTTTCACTTTCTGCTGCTTTGCTGTACAGTTGTCTGCGTAGGGTACAGAGGTAAGATGTTCTATCTTTCAGACCTTTTATTTCACGTAATTGAATGTGGCTGAATAGCTGCCCCGATGAGGTTCTCGTCGGGGTGTTTTTTTATGCGCATCATTTAGAGTAAATGCTTTAAATTGGCGATACATTTGATAGAATGAGGCTGCTTCTTGAGGAATACCTGTCGTCTGGTACTCAAGATTCAGCTTCTTCCCAATTTTTTGAACTTATTATTTCAGGCTGGATGGCATCACTGTCGTCCGGCCTCATTTTTATCCCTTTCGGTTAAAGTTTGTAATTAAATTTCATTTTTGTCTCATTTTGTAATTCTTGTTCGTTTTGAAAGAACGAATTTGAAAACGCTATCAACGCCTACTTAAGTTAATTATTTTTGTGAATTAACTGCCTATCTATATGAACTGTAAGCAGTATTGGATATAGCAGGGGAGGCGAATGCGGGGTATTTGTCGTGAGGCAGGTGAAAGCGGCAATCTGAAACCCTTTCAATCAGCGGAGGAGTGCTCCGCCAATTGCAAGGAGAGCGAGGAGTAGATTACTCCTCGGCAGGTTGCTGTTCATCAGCGTCCAGCAGGTCGGTATCGTCACCACTGACGTACCATTCGGTCAGGGTTTGCGCCAGCTTCTCCACACCGATATTGGTGAGGGAGGAAAACGCTTCGACCTGGATCTGGGAACCGAGGTTGGCAACGGCCTGGCGCACCTTGATCACCTGGTTGTTGCGCGGGCCGGGGCTCAATTTGTCAGCCTTGGTCAGCAGCAGCATGACGGGCAACTGACGGTGCGAGCTCCACTCCAGCATGTTCATGTCGGTATCTTTGAGCGGGTGGCGGATGTCCATCAGGATCACCAGGCCTTTCAATGACTCACGGCGCTGCAGATACTCTGCCAGTGACTTTTGCCACTTGAGCTTCATTTCCAGCGGAACTTGCGCATAACCATAACCCGGCAAGTCGACCAGACGCTTGCCCGGTTCCAGCTCAAACAGGTTGATCAGCTGGGTACGACCGGGTGTCTTACTGGTGCGCGCCAAGTTCTTGTGTTTGGTTAAGGTGTTCAATGCAGATGACTTACCGGCGTTGGAACGGCCGGCAAACGCGATCTCGACACCCCCATCATTTGGCAGGTGACGGATGTCGGGTGCGCTGGTCACAAAATGCACCTTATTGAAATTCAGAGTTTGTGTATCCAACGTAAATTCCCCATGGAGATAGAGGGTTATAGAGTTACTTTTTTGTAAAATGGTGTAAAATAGCGTCGCTTAAACGCGTTTATTTTAACATGCCTTCAGCGGCATGGGATCTGGAAGCCTAATAACGAAAAGTTGGAACGCCATGAAGAACCTAGTCATTACTCTTGCTCTGATGGTTGGCGTAACGGGGATGGCACAAGCCAAGGGCGATGCCGCTGCGGGACAGACCAAGGCTGCCGTTTGTGCGGCTTGTCATGGACCGGACGGAAACAGCCTGGTTGATATGTACCCCAAAATTGCTGGTCAGCACGCATCATATATCAAAAAGCAGTTAGTTGAACTGAAGGCTGCCGCTTCTGGTCAAATTGGCCGGGTTGCGCCAGTGATGGGGCCGATGGCGTTACCTTTGTCGGAACAGGACATGGATGACCTGGCGGCTTATTTCTCCAGCCTGAAGGTTACCCCTATCGCTGTCCCTGACGACGTGGTCGAAGCGGGCAAGGCACTCTATATGGGTGGTGACATGAGTCGCGGTCTGGCAGCTTGTACGGCTTGCCATGGTCCCCGTGGCTCGGGTGTCGAACAGGCGAAGTATCCAAACCTGTCCGGCCAGCATCCTGCCTATATCAAGGCTCAGCTCACCGCATTCCGTGCCGGCACGCGTGACAACGATCCGAATGGCATGATGCGGGACGTTGCCAAGAAACTGACTGATCAGGATATCGAAGCCCTCTCCAAATATGTGGCGGGTCTGCACTGATATAGTCGATACGGTCGATTTTAGTTGAAACGGGGAGCCTGGGCTCCCCGTTATTTTTATGGCTTTCAGATAATTCTCGGTTTAATCCCCCCGTTCTGTAAGAGATCTCCCATTCTCAAGGCAGGCCAAGGCTCATAAAATTGCATAAAATATTAAATAATCATTATTTATCAATGAATTATATAAGTATTGATATTTTTCGACATGTTGAGAATGTTTTGAGTGGATTGAGCCGCTTTATAGAGTTGGTACAGTAGGCTTAATGGATTCACCCACGGATTGGGTGGCGGTTTCACGACAGGGGGTTGTGAGCAGAGGATGGCTGGCGTGGCGGGATGCCATGGGCTCGGATGAGCTGGCAAAGGATTGAAGGATCAGGATGGTGACCATCTCCGGAGCGGGATGGGGTTGCGGGATGCAGACTCCCCGGCACGATGGCAGGATGCGGTCGAGACGGGTCAAACAAGCACACGCACATTCAGGAACGACCAATATAAGGTCAGGATGACTACACAACGATATGATGCGGCGACAAGTTGTCATGGAGAGGACGAAACAGACTGTTTTGCCATTCAGGATGGCGCACGCATGAACATATCAAGGCAGCTTCGGCTGCCTTTTTTCTTTTGGGTCATTAACCCGATTAGCCATTCTGTGTCAAAATACCAGCAACATGCCCAGAGGATACCGATCCTGCGGTGTTCAGTGGCCTGATTGGGCCTGATTGGTGCGGGATCCTGCTCTTGTTCCAGCCTTACTGTTCCTCGCATCGTATCCCACCGGGTGAGATCATCCCGGGTACGGGTCAAACCAGTTATTTTCGGAGTTAGCCATTCATGTCTGCCAAACAACCCACTCGCAAGCCTACTGGCAAGCGCAAAGAATCTGATGTCAGTGCTCAGGAAGGCCGTGAGCGTAAACGGGCTGCCAAGCGAAAGGGCCTGAAGGCTGGTTCTCGTCAGCAAGTTGAACAGCCGAAGAACAAGTCTGGCAACAGCCAGTCTAAAGATCCGCGTATCGGTTCCCGCAAGCCGGTAGTTCTGGTGGTGGATGACAAACAGAAGAAGCCGGCAGCACCCAAGGCGGTGAAAGAGAAGAAGCTGGTGATGACCCCCGAGCAGGAGCTGGCTTCTATCGAAAACGATGACCGCTTGAATGATCTGCTGGATCGTCTGGATGCCGGTGAAACCCTGGAAGCGGCCGAGCAGGCCTGGGTTGATCAGCGCGTCGACCGTTATCAGGAGCTGATGGATGAGCTGGGCATCATCGACAATGACGATGATGAAGATGACGATCTGCCGTTTGATGATGGCGATGATGCCGAGTTCGACGAGCAGAAACCGGCCTCCGAAGAGGAGTTGTGGGATCGTTTCAACCAGGTCGATTTCAAGCCGGAACCCAAGCCTGAGCCGAAGAAAAAGTGATGAGTGGATGGATGCTGGCCGCCCTGTTGGGCGGCCTGATTTTGTCAGGGTTGGCCATCTATGCAGGCATGCTGCTGGCCAGACTGAGACGACAGCAAGCGATGCAGTGGCAGACGATTACCGCTCGCAATGAACGAATTCTGGAGAGCGTGCGGGTCATTGCTCATGCGGTGCAGGAGGGGCAGTGCGATTACTCCGAAGGCGCCATTCGGCTGACCAATCTGCTGGATGCGTTGCAGATCAAGGGGGGGCGGGCGTTTGTTGCCGAGTTCCCGGGTCTGTACGGGTTGTATGAGAAGGTGAAAGATATGCCGACTCATGAGGCCAGACGTGCCCTCAAGCGCAATGAAGTGATGAAGATGGATCTCGAACGCAGCGGCTACGAGGCCGAGCTGGAGGCCCAGATCCTCAAGGATGTGGCCCAGCTGAAGGATTTTCAGTTAGGTCGGTGAGCCAACAATAACAACAAGAGAGGAAGCGAGCGTGCAAGCAGAACAGATTGTGTGGGATCAGGCCCTGATCGAAAAATATAACTACAGTGGCCCGCGATACACCTCTTATCCCACTGCGCTGGAGTTCAACGAGAGCTTCGGCTATCCGGATTTTGTCCGCGCTGCCGGCCAGTATCCCGAGCGCAATCTGTCGCTCTACGTGCATATCCCTTTCTGTCACAAACTCTGCTACTACTGCGGCTGCAACAAGGTCATTACCCGTCATCAGCACAAGGCTGACGAGTATCTCGACCACCTGGAGCAGGAGATCAAGGCGCAAGCCCCGCTCTTCAAGCACCGTATGGTCACCCAGCTGCACTGGGGGGGCGGAACACCCACCTATCTGGATGAAGCGCAAACGCGCCGTCTGATGGCCATGCTGCGTGAGCACTTCCATTTCGCCGAAGAGGGGGAATTCAGCATCGAGGTCGATCCGCGCGAGATTGCCATTACCATGCTGGATGTGCTGCGAGACGTCGGCTTCAACCGCATCAGCCTTGGGGTGCAGGACTTCAACAAGGATGTACAGGTCGCGGTCAACCGCGAGCAGGACAACGACTTTATTAAAGCCATGTTGGAACGAGCCCGTGAACTTGGCTTCCGCTCGACCAACCTCGACCTTATCTATGGCCTGCCGCATCAGGATCGTGCCAGCTTCCACCATACGTTGGAAGAGGTGCTCAAGACGGATCCGGCGCGCCTCTCCATCTTCAACTATGCCCATCTGCCGAGCCGCTTTGCCGCCCAGCGCAAGTTGAAAGAGGTGGATATGCCTGCGCCGCAGGAGAAACTGGCCATGCTGCAGGACACCATCGCCTTCCTCACCGGTCAGGGTTACCAGTTCATCGGCATGGACCATTTTGCCAAACCCGATGACGAACTGGCGGTCGCGCAGCGCGAGGGCAAGCTGCACCGCAACTTCCAGGGCTATACCACTCAAGGTGATTGCGATCTGCTGGGGCTGGGGGTTTCCTCCATCAGCATGATCGGTGATGCCTATTCCCAGAACCAGAAAGAGCTCAAGGCGTATTACGCACAGGTTGCAGAGCTGGGTCATGCCCAGTGGAAAGGCTGTTCGCTCAATCAGGATGATCTGATCCGCCGTGAGGTGATCAAGCGGCTCATCTGTGATTTCCGTCTGAACTTTGCTGCTGTCGAACAGGCGCACGGGCTCAATTTCAGAGAGTATTTTGCCGACGATCTCAAGCTGCTGCAGACCTTCATCAACGATGGATTGGTGCGTATGACGGAGGATGGTCTGGAGGTCTCCTCCACGGGGCAGTTGCTGATCCGCAATATCTGCATGTGCTTCGACGTGTACCTGCGCAACAAGGCGCGCCAGCAGCAGTTCTCTCGTGTGATATAAGTTGTGCTTGCCGATCAGAAAACAGAAAGGGGCGCCATTGTGGCGCCCTTCTCATATTGTTTTTTGCTTAAGCAGCGGGTCGGGAAGGTTCTGGTAAGAAGTCTCTGCACTGAGGCAAGCAATTGAGAGCCAAGCAAGGGGACGGTGAAACGCAGATAAAAAGATGGGGGCGACTTGCGTCGCCCCCGGTAGTCGTATCGCTCAGATCCTTGAACGAAGTTGCTCCCTGCAATCCCTGACTGTTTACCTCTTCCTTTAGGTTTCCCCTTCCCAATCCTTTGGGGTGTCCTTTAGCCATCTTGGCCTGACGAGTCATCCTGTCCCGTCGCACTTTCTCCGTCCTGGGAGGTGTCCTTTACCACATCCTGTGGTGAGTCCATTTGCCCAACCCTGGCAGCCAATCTTCCTGACCGACTTCATTGCGTCCGTGCATGAGTAACTATAAGGATTTTCTAACCGGCTACAACGCCAGATTGGAAAACGTTTTTGTCATTAGCTATTTCGAAAGTGGTGAGTTTCGATTTATTCATTTATAAACAGCTGGTTAAGTTAATCATCTTCATGTTTTAAGATCTTATCTTCCGATTATCTCGGGGATCTTTTAGGCTGTTGGCTTACATCTGGAATGGCAGATCTCTTACACGGCGTTTTGGTTGCTTCAGAAACAGATTTTGCCGTCTGATGATGGTCATTCGGGGTGAGTTGGCAAGGCACATAAAGAGCGGCTGAATGGAGAAATTATGAGCGCTGGTTGAGCCGCTCATAGATGGTCTGGCGCTCTTCCGGGGTGAGCGAAGAGAAGTAGTGGGTAAAGAGGCGCAGCAACAGGGACTTGTTCATGCCGTCTTGCTGGGTCAGATTACCCAGCTCGTCGATGGCCACCGTGCTCATGGAGAAGGTGGCTTTTTTGTAGCTGGGCTTCAGGTGCTCGCCGCTCTCGATAAAGGCCAGCGCCGACAAGGCTTCGTCACGATGCAGGCCCAGTTCAAGGCTGACCACCTTGGGTTTGCCTTTGGCGTAGAACTCCGCATCTTCGATAAATTCGTCGACGGTGAACTTCTTCTGGTGATGCAGCTGGTGCTTTTTCTTCAGATCGGCCAGACCCATCTCACACCCCCACTTGCAGGAACTCTTTGGCGATGGCCCGGATCTCTTCGGCGGATTTGCCATCCGGCTCGATCTCCATCACCGACAGTCCCTTCTCTTCGCTGTCGTCATAGACGTTGCGACCATAGGTGATGGCGTTCAGGACGTCGACACCGAACGAGGAGCAAACCTCTTTCGCTTCGAGAATGCGTTTTACCTGATTGGGCAGGGCGGGGCACTGGGTCAGCACTACTGCTGCATTGAGGGTCGGGTTGACCATCTTGCAGGTGGTGATGAGATCTTCCATATGGGGCAGGGTCTTGAGGTCACGGCGTTTCGGGCGCAAGGGGATCAAGGCGTGGGTGGCGACAGCCATGGTGGAGCGCAGTGCCCGATTGTCTTGCCCGCCGCAATCGACGATGACGTAGTCGTAGCGGTTTTTCAGGCTGAGCAGGTCGTTGCGAATATTGCCATAGAGCTGTACGCAGTTGATTTGTGGCAGCTCCGGGTTGTCATTGCGCTCCTGAATCCAGTCAGAGGTGGTACGCTGCGGGTCGCAGTCGACCAGTAACACCTCCCCCTGAAATTGGGATCTGAGGTAGACCGCCAGATTTTGTGCCAGGCAGCTCTTGCCACTTCCCCCCTTCTCTCCACCGACCAACAAGATCATGACGTTCCCCTATCCATGAGAAAACCGCTGATTTCAGTATAGGAGGGGCCTGTCTCATCACAAGGCGAGAGGAGTGATGCTCCTCTCGTTGTTTCGACTAGTAATGAACGCTGCCTCCCTGCCAGCGGCAGACATAGTCAGGCACCAGCATCTGGGGGGCCTTGTCGAAATGGCATACCACCATGGGCATGGCAGGGGCTCCTTCAGCCTGACTGAGGGTGGGGAGCGCAGAGAGCAGCAAAGTCGCGAGCAACAGCATGGGTTTCATTTTCATAACAACTCCTTGGTAGTGCCATTCCTGTGTGATCTGGATCACTTTCTGAGTTAAGTCGAGGTTGGCGCCAGCGCAAGGTGAGACGAATAAATTCAATTAATGAAAAAAGTATCAAAAGGCGTTGTGGTGACCGACGAGGATGGCTGCCCACCTTGATGCGGACTTTGTGCATATTAAGTTGAACTGCACAAAGAGGTGATGACTTATGAGGCCGAGCCTGATGGGGTTGGCATCAATGCCATGATCTGGAACAAGAAAAGATTTATGCAGTGAATGTGGTCGAGGTGAGTATTTATTTCTCCCGCGTTCCTCCCGTCACGGCGATGTATTCAATACCTAGGGAGCAATATTCAAACTCTATTTATATTTTCATTTATTATTATGATTTTTAACGGTTTTTGTTATTTGCATTTAATCACCACAGTGAACTGGCATGAATAAAAAATGAATCAACCTGAAATATAGCGGGGTAGTTTTGCATGGTTATTCGGTGTGCTTTGTGTGGAAAATGCGCAATTTGCTACCGGTGTCATAGATTGGATGGTGAATATATTCAGTTCTGAGTGAATGTGATCAATGTCTAAGTTTGTCGTGATTCGCAGGGCTAACCTCGGTCTCGAAAGGCAAGGGCAGGATAGAACATAAGCCGATTACCCTACATAAAGAATATCCCGCCTTAGCCACGAGCATGAATAGAAGGAATCTATTCAATCACTCGCAGGGACCACTGCTAGACGGAATATAATCATGAGCAAATTTTATGTAGGTTCTGAAGTTGGCCAATTGCGCCGTGTCATGTTGCACCGCCCCAACCTCAGTCTGAAGCGTCTGACTCCTTCCAACTGCCAGGATCTGCTGTTCGATGACGTCCTGTCTGTTGAACGCGCCGGTCAGGAGCACGACAAATTCGCTCAGGTACTGCGCGATCAGAATGTCGAAGTTTTCCTGCTGACCAATCTGCTGGCGGAAACACTTGATGTGCCGGAAGCCAAAACCTGGCTGCTGCAACATCAGGTCTCCGACTACCGCCTCGGCTCTTCTTTTGCCAACGACGTGCGCTGCTTCCTGGCTGACATGCCGCACCGCGAACTGGCCCGCATTCTCTCCGGCGGCCTGACTTACTCCGAGATGCCCTACAGCGGCGTCAACATGGTAGTGGGCATGCACGCTCCGACCGATTTCATCATCGAGCCGCTGCCCAACCACCTCTTTACCCGTGACACCTCCTGCTGGGTTTACGGTGGCGTCTCCATCAACCCGATGGCCAAGCCGGCTCGTCGCCGCGAGACCAACCATGTGAAGGCCATCTACCGCTGGCACCCGATGTTTGCCGGGCAGGACTTCATCAAGTACTTCGGTGACGAGGAGCGTGACTACGACAACTCCACCATCGAGGGTGGCGACGTACTGGTTATCGGCCGCGGCGCCGTGCTGATCGGTATGTCCGAGCGCACCACCCCGCAAGGTGTCGAGCACCTGGCTCGCAGCCTGTTCAAACATGGTCAGGCCAAGCAGGTCATCGCCATGGAGCTGCCGAAACACCGCAGCTGCATGCACCTGGATACCGTGATGACCCACATGGATATCGACACCTTCTCCGTCTATCCGGAAGTGATCCGCAAGGATGTGCAGTGCTGGAGCCTGACTCCGGGCGGCGCCACCGGCATGAACATCAAGGAAGAGGGTTACTTCGTCACCGCTATCGAGAAAGCACTGGGCGTGGATCAGCTGAAGATCATCACCACTGGCGGTGACAGCTTCGAAGCCGAGCGCGAGCAGTGGAACGACGCCAACAACGTACTTACCGTACGTCCCGGCGTGGTGGTGGGTTACGAGCGCAATACCTACACCAACGAGAAATATGACAAAGCCGGTATCACAGTTCTCTCCATCCCGGGTGATGAACTGGGCCGTGGCCGCGGCGGCGCCCGCTGCATGAGCTGCCCGATGGAACGCGACAGCATCTGATGAGACGGCGTGGCGCCGGCAGAAGCTGGCGCCACACAGAACCAAACTCGAGATTAACCACTATGAAAAAACCAACTGTCGTCGTCGCTCTGGGTGGCAATGCACTGCTCCGTCGTGGTGAGCCACTGGAGGCGGATATCCAGCGCAAGAACATCGCAACTGCCGCCAAGACCATCGCCCTGATTGCTCAGGAGTACAACGTGGTGCTGGTGCATGGCAACGGCCCGCAAGTCGGCCTGCTGGCCCTGCAAAACAGCGCCTACACCAAGGTATCCCCCTATCCGCTGGATGTGCTGGGTGCCGAGTCCCAAGGCATGATCGGTTACATGCTGATCCAGGAGCTGAAAAACCTGATGCCGAGCCGCAACGTCACCGCGTTGCTGACTCAGGTGCAGGTCGATCCCAAGGATCCGGCATTCGCCAACCCGACCAAATTTATCGGCCCCGTCTACGAAGAGGCTGAAGCCCGCACCCTGGCAGAAGAGAAGCACTGGGTGGTCAAGGCTGACGGCAAGTTCTTCCGCCGTGTAGTGCCGTCCCCGCTGCCCCAGCGCATCGTCGAAGGCGACGCTATCGAGACTCTGATTGCCCAGGGCCACCTCATCATCTGTACCGGTGGTGGCGGCATCCCTGTGACCTGGGATGGCCAGAGCCTGACCGGTATCGAAGCCGTCATCGACAAGGACATGTCTGCAGCCTATCTGGCCAAGCAGATCAAGGCCGACGCCCTGCTGATCCTGACCGACGCCGATGCCGTCTATCTGGATTGGGGCAAGCCGACCCAGCGTCCGCTGCGGGTCACCAGCCCGGACGAGCTGGCCGGGGTCAAGTTCGACGCCGGTTCCATGGGGCCGAAAGTCGAAGCCTCCTGTGAATTTGTCAAAGCGACCGGCGGCATGGTTGGCATCGGCTCGCTGGAAGATGGCCTCGCCATCCTCAAGGGGGAAGCCGGCACCAATATCGTCGCCACCCGCACCGTACATGCGTAATTACCGATATCTGTACTGAGAATGCGTAGTCAACACTACTGCCCGAACTGGTCTGAAACATATATAGAGAGAACTCATCATGGCTTTTAATCTGCGTAACCGTAACTTCCTGAAACTGCTGGACTTCACCCCGCGCGAAATCCAATACATGATCGATCTGGCCATCGACCTGAAGAAAGCCAAATACGGTGGCTACGAGCGCAAGCATCTGGTCGGTAAAAACATCGCCCTGATTTTCGAGAAGACCTCCACCCGCACCCGTTGTGCATTTGAAGTGGCGGCCTTCGACCAGGGCGCACAAGTCTCCTACCTTGGCCCAAGCGGTTCCCAAATCGGTCACAAGGAGTCCATGAAGGACACCGCCCGTGTACTGGGTCGCATGTATGACGGTATCGAATACCGCGGCTACGGTCAGGAGATCGTGGAAGAGCTGGGTGCCTACGCCGGTGTTCCGGTCTGGAACGGCCTGACCAACGAATTCCACCCGACCCAGATCCTGGCCGACTTCATGACCATGCTGGAGCACGGCAAGGGCAAGCGTCTGGATCAAATCAAGTTCGCCTACCTGGGTGATGCCCGCAACAACATGGGTAACTCCCTGATGGTCGGCGCCGCCAAAATGGGCATGGACATCCGTCTGGTCGCGCCGAAAGCCTTCTGGCCGGAAGAGGAGCTGGTTGCCAAGTGCCGCCTGATCGCCGAAGAGACCGGCGCACGCATCACCCTGACCGAAGATGTGAAAGAGGGTGTGCTGGGTGCGGACTTCCTCTACACCGACGTCTGGGTATCCATGGGTGAAGCGAAAGAAGCCTGGGATCAGCGCGTCAAACTGATGACTCCGTATCAGGTCAACATGGATGTCATCAATGCCACCAAGAACCCGGATGTGAAGTTCATGCACTGCCTGCCGGCGTTCCACAACGACGAGACCACCATGGGCAAGGAAGTGGCTGACAAATATGGCATGAAAGGCCTGGAAGTGACCGAGGACGTGTTCGAATCCGAGCACAGTATCGTGTTCGACGAGGCCGAAAACCGGATGCACACCATCAAGGCAGTGATGGTTGCTACGCTGGGCGACTAAGGTCGCAGTAGTGGTGCCGGGGGGTGACCCCCGGCTTTTCGACCATGTGACAGCGGCATAATACCTCTAACCCTACAACCCGCAGCCTGCATGGATACCACACTCACAGAAGGAAGCTGGACCATGACCAAATTCAAGTTCCCGTCAGCCTACACGATACTGTTTGTGCTGATCGCCCTGGTGGCCGCCCTGAGCTGGATAGTGCCGGCCGGCAAATATGAAATGACCATGAACGAAGCCCTCGGCAAAGAAGTGCCGGTGGCGGGTACCTACAAACTGGTGGAGGGGAATCCCCAGGGGATCGTCGACGTGCTGCTGGCACCTATCGATGGCCTCTACAACCACGACACCTATGAGGCAGGCGCCATCGACGTCTCCCTCTTTATCCTGATCATCGGTGGTTTTCTTGGCATAGTGACCAAGACAGGTGCCATCGATGCCGGTATTGAACGTGTGACCGACCGCCTGCGCGGCCGTGAAGAGTGGATGATCCCGATCCTGATGGCGCTGTTCGCCGCAGGCGGCACCATCTACGGCATGGCCGAAGAGTCGCTGCCTTTCTACACCCTGCTGGTACCGGTGATGATGGCCGCACGCTTCGACCCTGTGGTGGCTGCAGCAACCGTATTGCTGGGTGCCGGTATCGGTACTCTAGGTTCCACCATCAACCCGTTTGCGACCGTTATTGCGGCCAACGCGGCCGGTATCTCCTTCACCGACGGTATCTGGCTGCGCGTCGCCATGCTGGTGGCTGGTTGGTTGCTCTGCGTTGCCTACGTCATGCGTTACGCCAAGATGGTGCGCAGCGATCCGAGCAAATCCCTGGTAGCTGACAAGTGGGAAGAGAACCGTGCCCACTTCCTTGGCAACAAGAGCGACCAGATGCTGGAGTTCACCCTGACCCGTAAAATCGTGCTGGGTATCTTCGTCGCCGCCTTCGCCGTGATGATCTACGGTGTGGCCGTGCTGGGCTGGTGGATGGCGCAGATCTCCGGCGTGTTCCTGGCTGCTGCCATCATCGTTGGTCTCATCTCCCGCATGAGCGAAGAGGAGCTGACCTCCAACTTTATCGACGGTGCCCGCGACCTGCTGGGTGTGGCGCTGATCATCGGTATCGCCCGCGGTATCGTGGTGGTGATGGATAACGGCATGATCACTCACACCATTTTGCACAGTGCAGAAGGGATCGTGACCGGCCTTTCCACCATCGTCTTTATCAACGTGATGTTCGTGCTGGAGGTGGTGCTCTCCTTCCTGGTGCCGTCCTCCTCTGGTCTGGCTGTACTGACCATGCCGATCATGGCGCCGCTGGCCGACTTCGCCAACGTGGGCCGCGATCTGGTGGTGACTGCTTACCAGTCTGCCTCCGGTCTGGTGAACCTGGTGACCCCGACTTCCGCCGTGGTCATGGGCGGTCTGGCCATCGCCAAGGTGCCTTATGTACGCTGGCTGAAGTGGGTGGCTCCGCTGCTCGGTATCCTGACCGTGCTGATCGTGGTCTGCCTGAGTCTGGGCGCCGTGCTCTCCTGAGGATGGCAAGCAAGATGAAACGGGAGCCTGCTGGCTCCCGTTTTTTATGGGCGCAAGAAGTGATGGACACAAAATAGCAAGCAACAAAAAGGCGACTCGCAGGTCGCCTCGATGCATTCGATGAAAGGGGTTAGCGGGCCTGCGCCAGCGTGCGCACCACGGCGGCATGGGCCTGACGGGTGCGGCTGATATGGCGCGGCGCGACCAGTACTACATCGTTGCCCGCGACGGCGCCCATGATCTCGGGATTGGCGTTGCGATCCAGCAGGCGAGCCACCACGGTGGCGGCCCCCGGAGTGGTGTGGATCAGCACCATCTGCTGGTTGTGTACCACTTCACGCACCATGTCGTGGATTGAGCGGGTACTGCCGGCGGGTTCCAGCTGCTCATCGACCAGGGTGTAGACCTTCTTGCCGTTGGCATTCTGGGCCTTGGCGACGCCGAGGCGGCGCAGCAGGCGGGAGATGGTGGATTGGCTGATGTCGGCAAAGCCGCGCTCCGACAGCTCACGTCGGATCTCTTCCTGGGTGCTGTAGCAGTGCTGACCGATGATCTGGCGACAGGCATCCAGCTGGGCCAGATCGGGCTCTTGGGCAACGGGACGACTGAGGGTTTTGACCACGGCGAATTCCTTTGATGATGACCGGAGGTAAACGCGCGATATCTGCCATAGCAGTCAGTTATCAGCCAAAAACACTGATAATCCATCTATATGCAGGGAATGAGCGGGCATTACCATCTTGCGATGGCAAATTATAGCTGACTGGAAATTCGGTGATGTGACAGGGTTCAAAAATGGGCCCCGCGGGGCCCAATCAGATATCAGTAACGCTCGCTGACGATGTCCTGAGTGAAGGACTTCTCGCAATATTTGCACTTCATCCGCACCACGCCTTTCACTTCGCGCACCCGGAAGTAGCTGTCAACCGGCTCGTTATGGGAAATGCAGTTGGAGTTGGGACAGTGGAACACCCCGGCGATGAACTCCGGCAGCTCCAGCTGGTGCTTCTTCACCACATTGAAGTCTTCGATGATGTTGACGGTCGCTTTCGGGGCGAACAGCGCAAGCTGGTTGGCTTGTTGCTCGGTCAGGCGGGTGTTCTCAATCTTGATGAGATCCTTCTTGCCCAGTGCGCCGGATTTCAGGTTGAAGCCGACGGTGATCCGCTCCTGGGTTTCGACCAGCTGGAACAGCTTGAGGATCTTGATGCCCTGGCCAGCGGGGATGTGATCGATGACGGAGCCGTGACGGATGGCTTCGACTTGCAGTTGGTTCTTGTCAGACATGATATTCCCCTAAGCTCAGACAGTTTCGTTCAGTACCAGTGCCAGCAGCGCCTGGCGTGCATAGACCCCGTTCTCCGCCTGCTGGAAGTAGCAAGCGTGGGGAGTCTTGTCGACCGCCACATCGATCTCGTCGACGCGGGGCAGGGGATGCAGGATCTTCATGGTGGGCTTGGCCCCTTCCAGGGTCGCCAGCTCCAGAATGAACTTGGCGGCCATGTGCTTGTATTCGGTCTCGTCGAAGCGCTCTTTCTGGACGCGGGTCATGTAGAGAATGTCCAGCTCCGGCATCACCTCTTCCATGGTCTGGTGGACGCTGAACTGGATACCCTTCTCTTCCAGCTCTTCGCAGATGTAGTCCGGCATCGCCAGCGCTTCCGGGGAGATGAAGAAGAAGCGGCAGTTGAACAGGCTGAGGGCCTGGGCCAGCGAGTGCACGGTGCGGCCATATTTCAGGTCACCGACGAAGGCGACGTTGAGGTTGTCCAGACGGCCCTGGGTCTCATGGATGGTGAACAGGTCGAGCAGGGTCTGGCTCGGATGCTGGTTGGAGCCGTCGCCGCCGTTGATGACCGGCACGCGGGAGAACTCGGAGGCCAGACGGGCCGCGCCCTCTTTCGGGTGGCGCATCACCACCGCATCCGAGTAGGAACCGATGATCTTGATGGAGTCAGCCAGCGTCTCGCCTTTCTTGGCGCTGGTGTTGCCACCGTCGGCGAAGCCGATGATGTTGCCGCCAAGGCGCTGTACCGCGGTCTCGAACGAGAGGCGGGTGCGGGTGGAGGCTTCGAAGAAGCAGCTGGCAACCAGCTTGTCTTTCAACAGGCTGGTGTCAGGTTCAGCCTTCAACCGTTGTGCGGTTGAGACTACCAGTTCCATTTCTGACCGGGTCAGGTCCGAAATGGAGATGACATGTTTCTTATAGAGTGGATTGGTCATCGTCTGCATTCCCTTTGACATCATTGGAGGTTTTTCGGGCACAAAAAAAAGCCCCTGAAACAGGGGCTTTTTTTAAAAATAACTGGGGATCGTTGGGGTGGGAACCGGAAACAACGGGGCCGCTCTGGTGCGCACCACCCGTCTGCAAGGCTGTTTTCTGAATCAAAAACTGCATCGTTTCGTCCCGACCTTTTTCAAAACCGGACAGATTATAGGGCCGCTTTTTTAATTGTCAAAATTTTATTTCCGATGCCAATTTCAGCATGAAAAACGTTTAAGTGGCGGAAACATGACGACAAATCCACACCTTGTGCGTCTCTTGCAGCGATTCCCCATCGCGGGCCATGGCGCGCAAATAACCGAGTCTGTGGTGCCCTTCCAGCAGGCAGTAGGGGCGGGGCAGGGGATGGCCGTTCGGGTAGCTGGCACCCTCCTCTGGCGCCAGTACGATAACCGGCTCGGGCCAGCTCCCTTCGCTCAGCATCTTCTCGCCGAGCCAGGAGCGACGGACATAGCGGTTGCTGCGCAGCATCTCCCCCCAGCGCTCGATCACCTCCATATGGCGGGAGTCCACCTGCTCTACCAGTTGCGCGGTGGGCCAGCTTTCACAGGTGAACTGATGGCTGGCGAGATCGATAAAGCTCCAGTTGGACTCAAAACCGCGCCAATGACGGTAAATCCACTGGGAGAGCACATTTTCAGGAATAAAGGGCACCAGTGGTGCGACCCGTTCAAGATAGGCGGGCAGGGACTCTGTCTTGCGTTCATCCCTGAAATTGAGGGGCGCCAGTTGTTGGAGCAATCGGTAATTGAGCATAAGTGGCCTCCCGGTACCTGATTTCACCCTACCCCCATTTATGTCCCATTCCTACCCCGGCAGGGCTGCAAATACAGCAAGTTATCCCGCTTCGCTGCACAAACAACCGCGACTTGTTCGGGATTTGTGCAATCGCATCGAAAGCGTAAAAAAAGCCTTTACCTTTGATCTCCACTTTGTATACTACGCCTCGTTTGTTGCAGGGGCGTAGTTCCAATTGGTAGAACAGCGGTCTCCAAAACCGATGGTTGCGGGTTCGAGTCCTGCCGCCCCTGCCATTTTCAGAAAGGCCAGCTCATTGAGCTGGCCTTTCGCATTTCCGGCGTTCGCCAATTTATCCCTCTCTCCTTTCTCTTCTCCTTCTTGCCGTTAGCAGTCCGGTGACTGTGGCCACATTGATCTCGATGTCTGCCGCAAGAGCGTTCAATGTGCAGCAACCCGTTGTTTCAGGACGGTGACCAGCCGCTGGTGGCGGGCGGGGAGTGGCCACTCGGCGCGGTAGATCAGCCAGAGGGTGTCGATCACTTCAATGCTGCTCTGGATCACACGGATCTTCTCCTGCTGGGCAAAGGCGGTGACGGCGAAGCGGGGCAGCACGGTAAAGCCGAGGCCGCGGGCGACCGGCTCCAGGATCAGGCCGATCTGGTTGGTAAAGCCGCGCAGCGGGATCTCGTCAACGCGCTGGCCGGGGTAGCGTCGTCCCAACAGGCGTTGTGCCATGCTGCGGCCATCCGGATGGTCGATAAAGCCGAGCTGACAGAGGTGCTGCCAGCTCGGCTCCTCGCCATCGTTGGGCACCACCAGACAGAGGGGTTCGCGGGCGAAGGGCTCGGCGGCGATGCTGGGGTGCTCCGGCGGTTGATCCACCAGTCCCAGATCGCTGCGCCCTGCCAGTACCGCCTGCACTATGTCGGGGGTGGGGGCAAAGCGGTGCTGAATAGTGAGTCCGGGGTGCTCCTGTTGCTGGTCGAGCAGCAGGGGATAGAGCAGCAGACCGATGCTACCCGGGGTGGACAGGGTGATGGCGCCGTGGTGAGGGTCATCGTCCGAGAGGCGCGCCCGCAGCTGTTCGGCGGCCTGCGCCTGCTGGCGGGCGAAGTCGAGCAGCACCAGCCCGCGCGGAGTGAGCTCCAGCTGACGGGGCTTGCGCAGCAGCAGGGGGCCAAATTCGGCCTCGAGGCGCGAGATATGCTGACTGACGGCGGCCTGGGTGAGATCCAGCCGCTCGGCGGCACGGGTAAAACTGCCGGTTTCATGCACCACCACCAGGGTGTGGAGCCAGAGCGGATTAACCATAACTTTAATTTATGCCTTCCATTAGTTTGACCTTATTTTTCATTATGTCGCCCCTTCCTATCATGTCACCTGTTTCCCACACACAATTTCAAGGTGACGTATGACCTATCCACGCAACTTCTCCCACATCGGCATCACGGTGACTGACCTCGACAAAGCGGTCGAGTTCTATACCAAGGTGATGGGCTGGTATCTCATCATGCCGGCCACCACCATCAGCGAGGATGACTCCGCCATCGGCGTGATGTGCAACGACGTGTTCGGCCCGGGTTGGGGTTCTTTTCGCATCGCCCACCTCTCCACCGGCGACAAGATTGGCATCGAGCTGTTCGAGTTCCCCAACAGCGAGCGCCGTGAGAACAACTTCGAATTCTGGAAGACCGGGGTGTTCCACTTCAGCGTGCAGGATCCGGATGTCGAGGGGCTGGCGGCGCGCATCGTCGCAGCGGGCGGCAAGCAGCGGATGCCGGTGCGCGAGTACTACCCGGGCGAGAAACCCTACCGCATGGTCTACATGGAAGATCCCTTCGGCAATATCGTCGAGATCTACAGCCACAGCTATGAGCTGACCTACTCCGCCGGTGCATATCAGGGGTAAGTGACAGGCCGCCTTCGGGCGGCCTGGTGCTTTGTTGTTACAAGAGTCAGTAGCATGGAATAGCGATCTGGTTCACACGAATAGCGCGTTCTGTTGTTGATAGATGGGAAAATATACAGATTCACTAAAGTCTGTTCATATTGCGGCCGATAGCCTTTGATACATCAGGGTTTTCCCTGCCTGACACAACAACAAGGATTCGTCGTCATGACCCTCTCTCTGCGCGGCAAGCTGCTGGCCACCAGTCTTGGCGTGGTGCTGCTGATGGCATCACTGCTCGGCATCGTTGCCTTTCACACCCTAAAATCCCGCACCATGAGCGCCATCCAGAGCGAGGCGGTCAACTATGGCCACGCCTACTCGGTCGCCATCGGCGAATGGATGACGGATCGCAAGAACACCGTCCATGCGCTGGTCAATCTGATCAGCGATAACCCCCAAGCCGAGCTGGTGCCGCACCTGAAGCAGGCCTACACCTCGGGCGGCTTCGGCCTCACCTATTTTGGCTCCGCGCAGGGGGTGATGACCCGGCAGGATCCCTCCCTCAACATCGGCAACTATGACCCGCGCGAGCGCCCCTGGTATCAGGATGCGGTGAAGGCGGGGCAGCTCATCGTCACCGCCCCCTATGTCAGCGTCACCATGCAGAAGCTGGTGGTCACTCTTTCCGAGCCGGTGCGCCATCAGGGCGAGCTGGTTGGTGCCGTGGGGGCCAACCTGGCGCTCGACAAGCTGATCGACGAAGTGCTGGCGATGAAGGTGCAGGGTGAGGGCTATGCCATGCTGCTCGACAGTAGCGGCCTCATCGTCGGCCATCCGCAGAAGGATTTGGCGCTCAAGCCCATCGCCGAGCTGGCGCCGGGACTCTCGGCCGCCATCTTCCAGCAGTGGGGCCGCGAAAACAGCGAGCTGCACGCCGCCACCCTCGACGGGCGGGATGTGCTGCTGGCGGTACAACCGGTACCTGGCACCGACTGGCTGCTGGCCATGGTGATGTATCGCGATGTGCTGGAGGCGCCGCTCAGCAGCCTGCTGTGGGAGCTGGTGGGGCTGACCCTGGTGCTGATGCTGGTATTCAGCGCTCTGCTCACCGCCACCTTCAAATACTTGTTCGCCGATCTCGGTCGGGTCGCGCACGCCCTGCACGACATTGCCCACGGCGAGGGGGATCTCACCGTTCACATCAACACCCACAGCAAGGATGAGGTGGGTCAGCTGGCCCAGAACTTCAACCAGTTCGTGGCGCGGCTGCACGGTATCGTCAGCCGGTTGCGGGATGTGACCGTCGAGCTGGCGGCACAGTCTCGCGCTCAGGCGGCCGGGGCGCAGGCCCGCAGCCAGCGGGTACGCCAGCAGCAGGACGAGATCGTGATGGTGGCGACCGCGGTGACCGAGATGGCTTCCGCTACCCAGGAGATCGCCGGTAATGCCGAGTTTGCCGCCACCACCGCCACCGATGCGGTCGCACTGGCGGTCGCCGGCCAATCCCAGGTTGGCCAGAGTCAGCGCAGCATTACCGGTCTGGCGGACGAAGTGGCCGATGCCAGCCAAATCATCAATGAGCTCGACAGCCATGCCCAGAAGATCAGCGGCATTCTGGCGACCATCAGCGGCATCGCTGAGCAGACCAACCTGCTGGCGCTCAACGCCGCCATCGAGGCGGCCCGGGCCGGTGAGCAGGGACGCGGCTTCGCGGTAGTCGCGGACGAGGTGCGGGTGCTGTCACGCCGTACCCACGACTCCACCGACGAGATCCAGCAGATGATCGAGACCCTGCAGCAGACCACCCGTCGCGCCGTGGGTGGCATGGAGACCAGCCGTCAGCTGGCGGGTACCAGCGTCGAGGATGCGGAAGCGGCCAACCAGAGCCTTGCCCGGATCAACGAGGCGATCGGCTCCATCAGCGACATGGCGACTCAGATCGCCGCAGCGGCCGAGGAGCAGACCTCGGTGACCGGCGAGATCAGCCGCAATACCGAGAATATCCGCCACGTCTCGCAAGAGCTGGCCGAGCAGGCGGGCAACGAGGCGGCGCAGGCGGCCGAACTCAAGTCGCTGACCGAGCGGCTGGAGCAGGAGATCGGCCGCTTCCGGCTCTGACATCCCGCCACGCCAGCAACAGAAAGGGCAGCCCGCGGGCTGCCCTTTGTTATTTCACGACTGGCTTAAGGGTTCTGCTTGACCCAAATCAGCTGGTCGGTGGCAAAGCCCAGCGACTTTGCCTTGGCGACCAGCGCATCCACCTTCGCCTTGGGCGGGTTGGGGGAGCGGGAGAGGATCCAGAGGTAGTCGTGGTTGTAGCTGGTCACCAGCGAGAGCTGGTAATCGGGGTCGAGGTCGATGACGTTGTAGCCGCCGTAGAAGGGGCCGAAGAAGCTCACCTTGAGCCGCGCCTCGTCAGGACTATCGACGAAGTAGGCCTTGCCCTCGGCTTCGCGCCAGCTGCCATCGCTCTGCTTGCCGCGGTTGAGCACCTTGACGCCGCCATCATCCCGCAGGCTGTAGGTGGCGCTCACCTGCTCCAGCCCCCGCTCGAAGCTGTGGTCGAGGCGGGCAATCTCATACCAGGTGCCAAGATAACGATCGAGCTGGAAGCCGGTAACGGGGCGGATGCCATCGGCAATCCCGGTACAGGCTGTCAGCAGCAAAGCGGTGAACAGGCAAAGCAGTGAACGCATAAGTAATCCCTCTCTTGTTATCCCTCGATGATGCGCAGCTGGCCATCCCGGAAGCGGGAGGCCTGATCCGTCGGCGTGCTGCCGAAGAAGCGCTTGTACTCCCGACTGAACTGGGAGTTGCTCTCGTAACCGACTCTGGCCGCCGCGGTACCCGCCTTGATACCGTCGTGCAGCATCATCATCCGCGCCTTGTGCAGGCGAAACGACTTGATGTACTGCAGCGGCGAGGTGGCAGTGACCGCCTTGAAGTGGTGGTGAAAGGCGGAGACGCTCATGTTCACCTCCCGCGCCAGCTCCTCCATGGTGAGGTTGTCGGCATAACGGGACTCTATCATACGCAGCACCCGGGCGATCTGGCCCACATGGTTGTGGCGATTGGCGAGCGCCTGCAGCGCCGGGCCGCCCCCCTCGGTGAGGGCGTGGAACAGCATCTCCCGCACCGTTTGCGGTCCCAACACCCTGGCGTGCAGCGGGTTGTCCATCAGCTCGATCAGTCGCTCGGCAGCGCAGAACATGGTTTCGGACAGGGGGACCGAGTGGACGCCGCTCTTTTGCGGCGCGGGGGCGGGCAGGGCATCGCCCAGCTCCAGCAGCAGCTCTTGCAGGGTGACCAGATCGATCTCGATGGTAAAACCGATAAGCGGCTGCTCGGGGGAGGCGAAGCACTCGCACTCGCAGGGGAGTGGCAGGGTCATCAGCAGATAGTGGTTGGGGTCGTAGCGAAACACCTGATCCGCCAGATAACCCACCTTGTGTCCCTGCAGGATAACGATCATCCGCGGTTGGTAGAGCACCGGGGTGCGGCCATGGTGCTCGGTGGTATAGATGAGGTTGACCTGTTTCACCGGTGATGGGGTGATGCCGGGTGCAGTGACGTGGCGGGTCAATCTGGCGGCGAGGTCGCTGTAACGGTTTTGCATGGGTGCTCTTTGATTCGATAGTTCCGGTTTTTGCTGCTTTGTAGAAATAGGCAAGAATCAAGCAGGATGTTGTCTTGATGGTAGGGTTATTCTGGAGAAAAATGCAATCACGATTTCGCGGCCAGGCCGCCCTGACTATCAGAAGAAGGCAATGTCGATGAACAACTTTACTCTCCATACCCCGACCAAAATCCTGTTCGGCCAAGGGCAGATCGCCCAGTTGCGCGAGCAGCTCCCGAGCGATGCCCGCGTCATGATCACCTATGGCGGCGGCAGCGTGGTACGCAGCGGCTTGCTGGAGCAGATCCGCAACGAGCTGGCTGGCATGACCCTGTTTGAATTTGGCGGCATCGAGCCGAACCCGGCCTACGAGACCCTGATGGGTGCAGTGGAGCTGGCCCGTGCCGAGCGGGTCGACTTCCTGCTCGCCGTTGGCGGTGGTTCCGTGCTCGATGGTACCAAGTTTATCGCCGCTGCCGCGCACTACGATCTGGCCAAGGATCCCTGGCACATTCTCGAGACCGTCGGCAACGAAGTGCGTTCCGCCATCCCGCTCGGTTCCGTGCTGACCCTGCCGGCGACCGGTTCCGAAATGAACATGGGTGCCGTCATCACCCGTCGCAGCAGTGGCGACAAGGTGCACTTCTTCTCGCCGTTCGTGATGCCGCGCTTCGCCGTGCTGGATCCGGTGCTCACCTACACCCTGCCCGAGCGTCAGGTGGCGAACGGGGTGGTGGATGCTTTCGTCCACATCGTGGAGCAGTACCTCACCTATCCGGTCAACGCCAAGGTGCAGGATCGCTTCGCTGAAGGCTTGCTGCTGACCTTGATCGAAGAGGGCCCCAAGGCGCTGGCCGAGCCGCACAACTACGAGGTGCGCGCCAACATCATGTGGAGCGCCACCATGGCGTTGAACGGCCTGATCGGCGCCGGTGTGCCGCAGGATTGGGCCACCCACATGCTGGGTCACGAGCTGACTGCCCTGCACGGCCTCGACCACGCCCAGACTCTGGCGGTGGTGCTGCCCGCCCTGCTGCAGGCCAAGCGCAAACAGAAACATGCCAAGCTGCTGCAATACGCAGAGCGGGTGTGGGGTCTGAACAGCGGCAGCGAAGCGGAGCGCATCGACGATGCCATCGCCGCGACCCGCGACTTCTTCGAGCGGATGGGGGTCAAGACCCGACTGCGCGACTACGGTCTGAAAGATCTGGGGATCGACACCCTGATCGGCAAGCTGGGTGAGCACGGTATGACCCGTCTGGGCGAGCACGGCGACATCGATCTGGTGCAGAGCCAGCATATTTATGAAGCGGCCTGGTAAGGGCCGCCAATCGGTGCCAAACGGGCGAAACGATTGAATTGCCGGGGCCCTCTCCCGCCATCTGGCGGCTGAGCGGCCCCGCTTTTGTTGGGAAAATGTTACTTTTCGGCGTTTCGCTGCGAGAAGTGCGACGAAAGCGGATTTCGTAAGAACAAAAAACGCTAAGATAGAGGGCCGGTAAAACATTTTTTTTGACTGGTTGGATCACTTTTTTCAGCCGTTTTTACTGGTATAAGCCTCTAATTTGGTTTGTTTTTTTTAATCGTAGCCAGGGATGGGCTGAATTCTGTACGAGTGCCGTCGGGACTGCGGTTGTAATAAAACTCCAAAATTTGATACTAATCACCTTCGCGCCTGAAAAGCGGGGGCCTGACCATGACAGGAGGTTGAGGTAAAGCCTACTGATTTTCATAACAAAGAGCCCTGGACCTGCACTTTGGTCATGTCTTGTTTCGTCAGAAGTGAGACACTGGGCAGCGATTGTTTATTAACCATCAGGGAATAGTCATGCAGATTGGAATACCGAGAGAGAGTCTCGCCGGTGAGACCCGGGTCGCAGCGACCCCGGCTACCGTCGAGCAGCTGAAAAAGCTCGGCTTCGAGGTCGCCATCGAGACCGGCGCAGGCCTGTCGGCCAGCTTCGATGATGCCGCCTTCGAGGCTGCCGGTGCCAGCGTGGTGCCGAATGTCTGGCAAGCCGACCTTATCTTCAAGGTCAATGCGCCGACCGATGCCGAGATCGCACAAATTAAAGATGGCGCCACTCTGGTGAGCTTCATCTGGCCTGCCCAGAACCCTGAGCTGGTCAAGAAGCTGTCCGAGCGCAACATCAATGTGATGGCGATGGATATGGTGCCGCGGATCTCCCGTGCCCAGTCCCTCGATGCCCTCTCCTCCATGGCCAACATCGGTGGCTATCGCGCCGTGGTTGAAGCTGCGCACCAGTTCGGTCGCTTCTTCACCGGTCAAATCACCGCAGCCGGTAAAGTGCCGCCTGCCAAGGTACTGGTGATCGGTGCCGGTGTTGCCGGTCTGGCTGCCATCGGTACTGCCGGTTCTCTCGGTGCCATCGTGCGTGCGTTCGATACCCGTCTGGAAGTGGCCGAGCAGATCGAATCCATGGGTGGGGAATTCCTCAAGCTGGACTTCGGTGGCGAAGACGGTGCATCCAGCGATGGTTACGCCAAAGTCATGTCCGATGAGTTCATCAAGGCCGAGATGGAGCTGTTCGCCCAGCAGGCCAAAGAGGTGGACATCATCATCACCACCGCCCTGATCCCGGGCAAGCCGGCTCCCAAGCTGATCACCAAAGAGATGGTCGACAGCATGAAGCCGGGCTCCGTCATCGTGGACATGGCCGCTCAGGCTGGCGGTAACTGTGAATACACAGTGCCGGGTGAGCTGCATGTCACCGCCAACGGCGTCAAGGTGATTGGTTACACCGATCTGCCGGGTCGTCTGCCTGCCCAATCCTCCCAGCTCTACGGTACCAACCTGGTCAACCTGATGAAGCTGATGTGCAAGGAGAAGGACGGCAACGTTGCCATCGACTTCGAAGATGTGGTTCAGCGCAACATGACGGTGATCCAGGCCGGTGAAGTGACCTTCCCGCCGCCCGCCATCTCCGTCTCTGCCGCTCCGCAGAAACCGGCCGCCGCCAAACCGGCAGCCAAGAAGGAAGAGGCCAAGCCTTCCAACAAGAAGTTCGTGTTCGGTGCCCTCGGCATCGCCGCCTTCGGCTGGATCGCCTCTGTTGCCCCGGCAGCCTTCCTCTCCCACTTCACCGTATTCATCCTGGCCTGTGTGGTCGGTTACTACGTGGTGTGGAACGTCTCTCACGCCCTGCACACGCCGCTGATGTCGGTCACCAATGCCATCTCCGGCATTATCGTGGTCGGTGCCCTGCTGCAGATCGGGCAAGGGTCGACCCTGGTCACCGCGCTGGCGTTCATCGCCGTGCTGATTGCCAGTATCAACATCTTCGGCGGCTTCACCGTCACTCAGCGCATGCTGAAGATGTTCCGTAAGGATTAAGGGGGTTTAACGTGTCTCAAGGACTGGTAACAGCATCCTATATCGTTGCCGCCGTGCTCTTCATCCTCAGTCTCGCGGGACTGTCGAAGCAAGAAACGGCCAAGCATGGCAACCTGTTTGGTATCGCGGGTATGGCTATCGCCCTGCTCGCCACCGTATTCAACCCGGAGACCAGTGGTGTTCACTGGATCATTCTGGCCATGGTGATCGGCGGTGCCATCGGCGTGCGTCTGGCACTCAAGGTCGAAATGACCGAGATGCCCGAGCTGGTGGCCGTGCTGCACAGCTTCGTGGGTATGGCGGCAGTGCTGGTGGGCTTCAACAGCTTCATCGATCTGCACCCCTCTGCACCTGCTGAGGTCGTCGTCTCCGTCGGTTCCAATCTGGATGCCACCTTGGCAGCCGCCCGTGCGGCGTTCGAGCAGGCCAACAGCGTTGCTCAGGTCGAGCACCTGACCGGCGCCATGCTGAACATCCATCTGGTCGAGATCTTCCTGGGCGTCTTCATCGGTGCCGTAACCTTCACCGGTTCCGTGGTTGCCTTCGGCAAACTGCGTGGTCTCATCTCCTCCAAGCCGCTGATGCTGCCGCACCGCCACAAGCTGAACCTGCTGGCCGTGGTCGCCTCGTTGGCGCTGATGGTCTACTTCGTCAACGCGGGCGGCTCTACCTTCGCCCTGCTGGTGATGACCCTGATCGCCTTCGCCTTCGGCTGGCATCTGGTTGCCTCCATCGGTGGCGCCGACATGCCGGTGGTGGTCTCCATGCTGAACTCCTACTCCGGTTGGGCGGCAGCGGCGGCGGGCTTCATGCTCTCCAACGACCTGCTGATCGTCACCGGTGCTCTGGTAGGTTCCTCCGGTGCGATCCTCTCTTACATCATGTGCAAGGCGATGAACCGCTCCTTCATCTCCGTGATCGCCGGTGGCTTCGGCTCCGATGGCGTGGCCTCCACGGCTGATCAGGAGATGGGCGAATACCGCGAAACCAGCGCCGAGGAAGTGGCTGACCTGCTGAAGAACTCCAGCTCCGTCATCATCACCCCGGGCTACGGTATGGCGGTGGCGCAGGCCCAGTATCCGGTGGCTGAAATCACCCAGAAGCTGCGTGATCGTGGCGTCAAGGTGCGCTTCGGTATCCACCCGGTTGCCGGTCGTCTGCCTGGCCACATGAACGTGCTGCTGGCGGAAGCGAAAGTCCCGTATGACATCGTTCTGGAAATGGACGAGATCAACGACGACTTCGCCGATACCGACACCGTGCTGGTGATTGGTGCCAACGACACCGTTAACCCGGCCGCGATGGAAGATCCGGGCAGCCCGATCGCCGGTATGCCGGTGCTGGAAGTATGGAAAGCGCAGAACGTCATCGGCTTCAAGCGTTCCATGAACACTGGCTACGCCGGTGTCCAGAACCCGCTGTTCTTCAAGGAAAATACCCAGATGCTGTTTGGCGATGCCAAGGCCAGTGTCGAGGCAATCCTGAAAGCACTGTAAGTGCCATTCAGAGAGTGAATATCAAGGAGGCTTCGGCCTCCTTTTTTATTGCTCATCCCTTGTATATCCTCAATCCATACGGACCATGAGGGATCTCCATGATGTGGTGTCAGGGTTGGCGAAGGATCGGGTTGTACGGCTGGCTGCTGGCCTCCCTGTTTGGTGCTGGTTCGGCCATGGCGGTGGACGAGCCGCCTACTCTGACGCTGCTGACCGAGCTGTGGCCTCCTTATGTGATGCGTGGTGACAATGGCGAGCTGGCCGGCGCCGATCTCGATCTGGCCTGTACCGTGTTGCGCCAGATGGGTTATCGCACCGAAATCAGGGTGCTGCCCTGGAAGAGGGTTCTGCAGCAGGCCCGTCTCAGGCAGGGGGATGCGGTGCTCGATGTCTTCTTTGAACCTTCCCGCCAGCACTGGCTCCACTATCCCGAAGAGCCGCTCTCTTACAGCGGTGAAGTGCTCTTCTATCCGACGGTTCGTCCGGTGGATTTCAGGCAGCTCTCCGACCTCAAGGGTCTGCGGATAGGTATTCAGGAAGATTATGCCTACAGCCCCGATTTTCTGACCGATCCCGGGGTGATCCGGATGCCGATGACGGGGGAGGGGAATGCCATCAAACAGCTGCACTTGATGATGGCCGGTCGGCTGGACGGGGTGGTGCTCAACGAGCGGGTCGGTCGCTACTTGCTGCATACCCAGGGGTTGCAGGATCAGGTGAACCACGGCTCGCGCCTGCTGACCGACGACAACCGCAACTTCCTCGCGTTTACCCACAAGCCCGGCCACGACCAGCTGGCTATCCGCTTCTCCTCTGCCCTCAAGGCGTTCAAACAGACTCCCGCCTACAAGCAGCTACTGGCCCGCTATCACCTCTGAGTTGCCGCCCTGCTGTGCGCCGCTTCACAATTTGTCGCACTTTGTTAAAAGGTGGGCATAATGGCGAGCAAAAAGGGGATGCCGCTCAACATTAGTTGATCTTGTTGATAGTAGAATCAACTGTGGTTTACTCAAAGTTACTCATATATGTCCACAGCAGCCACCACTGACCAGATCAATTCGTTAACGGATGAAGAACGTCATCTGATCGCCAGTTTCGAGCCCGCGGTCGAGGCGCTGGCCGCGCTGTTTGGCGCAGGGTGCGAGGTGGTGTTGCATGCGTTCGATACGCTGGATGCATCGGTCATCAAGATTGCCAACGGCCATGTCACCGGTCGTCGGGAGGGGGCGCCGGTCACCGACTTTGCCCTCAACCGTTTGCAGGGGGAGGCGGGCAGCCAGTGGAGCAGCTACTTCAGCCGTACCCGCGACGGGACGCTGATGAAGTCCTCCTCCATCACCATCAGCAACCGGCAGGGCAAGCCCATCGGCATGCTCTGCGTGAACTTCAGTCTGGATATCTCCCTTGGCAGCCTGCTCGATACTTTTGCGCTGCCCGCGGCACCGGCGCCGCTCAACAACGAGACCTTTGCCAGCTCGGTGGACGATCTGGTGACCCAGGTGATTGAGAAGGTGGATCGGGATGATTCGCTCTCCTGCACGGTGCGCAACAAGGAGATAGTGACCCGGCTCTTCGACATGGGGATCTTCGAGATCAAGGAGGCGGCCCAGCTGGTTGCCCGGATGCTCGGCATCTCCCGTCATACTGTTTATCTGCATATCCGCAATCACAAGGCGGATCTGAACAAGCAATAACTGCCTGCGGGCACCCTGAACATGAGAAACACTGCGATGAAAGCACAATGGACCGACTTTATTACCCTGCTCAAGCGTGAAGTGGTGCCGGCCCTGGGCTGTACCGAGCCGATGTCGGTGGCGCTGGCGGCGGCCAACTGCCGCAAGCTGCTGGGGGAGACTCCGACCCGTATCAGCGTCTGGGTCAGTGGCAATCTGTTCAAGAACGGCATGGGGGTCGGGGTGCCGGGTACCGGCATGATCGGTCTGCCGGTGGCCGCTGCGGTCGGCATAACAGGGGGGAATCCCGATGCCGGGCTGGAGGTGCTCAAGACCCTCACACCAGAACAGGTGGAAGCGGCCAAGGCGCTGCTGCCGGTGATCAAGGTGGATGTGAAGGATGTACCGGACGTGCTCTACGCCGAGGTGCTGGCCGAAGTTGAAGGGCACAGTGCCCGGGTGGTGATCTGCACCGACCACACCCGCATCATCCTGATGGAGAAGGATGGCGAGGTGCTGATGGAGCAGGCCAGCGCCCCCGGTGTGCAGATCCAGCCGGCCAAATCCGCCAAACCGGCCATGACCCTGCGGGAGATCGTCGATTTTGCATTGGAAGTGCCGCTGGCGGAGATCGACTTTATCCGCGAGGCCGCCACCATGAATCAGGCGCTGGCGGACGAAGGGTTGCAGGGTTACGGCCTGAAGATAGGCAAGATCCTCACCGAACAGGTGGAGCGCAAGCTGCTCTCCGATGACCTGATGACGCTGGCGATGCGACTCTCCTCAGCCGCCTCCGATGCGCGGATGGATGGCGCCATGCTGCCCGCCATGTCCAACTCCGGTTCCGGCAATCAGGGCATTGCCGCCACCATGCCGGTGGTCGCGGCCGCCCGCTTCCTCAAGGTGAGCGACGAGCAGCTGACCCGGGCACTGGTGATGAGCCATCTGGTGGCCATCTACATCAAGACTTACCAGAACAAGTTGTCGGCCCTCTGCGCCGCCAGTACCGCCGCCATGGGGGCCGGTGCCGCCATCACCTGGCTGCTGGGCGGCCAGTATCAGCAGATCAGCCACTGCATCAACAACATGATTGGCGATGTCTCCGGCATCATCTGCGACGGCGCGGGCAGCGCCTGCTCCATGAAGGTCTCCACCTCCACCTCGGCGGCGGTTAAGTCTTCGCTGATGGCCATCAACAACCTGCATGTGCCCCAGAGCGAGGGGATCGTCTCCGACGATGTGGACCAGACCATCGCCAATCTGGGCCGTCTCTCCAAAGAGGGGATGCTGGATACCGACATCGAAATCATCAACATCATGCGAGCGAAACAGCAGAAGCAGTGAATCTGTGACAAGGGGGCGATAGACCCCCTTGTTCTTGTCACGACGGCGAAGACCGTCTGACACGGTTGCCAGGGCAAGCATGGCGCTTGCTCTTGTTTCTCGGGCCCAAGCCCGCTTTTTGGGGAGTCATACCATGACATTTAGCGTTATCGGCAATCTGGCCATCGCCGCCATCTTGCTGTTCTTTCTCTACCGGTTACAGGAAAAACATGTGAGCTTCACCCGCCGGGTATTTGCCGGTCTGGGGCTCGGTATTCTGTTCGGCGCCGCGTTGCAACTGCTTTACGGTGCAGGTTCGTCCGTCATTGTTCAGACCATCGACTATCTGGATATCGTGGGGAGCGGCTATGTGAAGCTGCTGCAGATGATCATCATCCCGCTGATCATGGTCTCCATCATCAGCGCTATCTTGAAGCTCAATGGTGGCACCGCGCTGGGCAAGATCAGCGCCATGACCATAGGCGTGCTGATCTTCACCACCGCCATCGCCGCCGGGGCGGGCATCCTGATGTCCAACCTGTTTGGCCTGACTGCTGAAGGGCTCACCTCCGGTGCCGCCGAGAGCGCCCGTGGCGCCGCGCTGCAGACCACCCTCGGTAGCGTCGAGAGCATGTCGTTTGCCAAGATGATGCTTGAGTTTATTCCGGCCAACCCCTTCCTCGACATGACCGGGGCGCGCAAGACCTCCACCATCGCCGTGGTGATCTTCTCCATCTTCATCGGCCTCTCCGCTACTGGCATCTCCCGCAAGAAGCCGGAAATCTTCGCCAGCTTCAGCCACTTCGTGGCCGTGGCGCATGCCATCGTAATGCGAATGGTGACCCTGGTGCTGCGCCTGACCCCGTTCGGCGTGCTGGCGCTGATGACCAAGGTGGTCTCCGGTTCCAACTATGCGGATATTCTCAACCTGCTCAGCTTTGTGATGGCCTCTTACGGCGCCATCGTCATCATGTTTGTCGTGCACCTGCTGCTGGTGAGCATGGTCGGCATCAACCCGCTGCGCTTCCTCAAGAAGATCACTCCGGTGCTGGCGTTTGCCTTCACCTCGCGCACCAGTGCGGGCTCCATCCCGATGAACGTGCAGACCCAGACCAAGTCGCTGGGTATTCCTGAGGGGATCGCCAACTTCGCCGCCTCCTTCGGTTCCACCATCGGCCAGAACGGCTGTGCCGGTATCTATCCGGCCATGCTGGCGGTGATGATTGCCCCGACCGTCGGGGTTAACCCGATGGATCCCGGCTTTATCATGACCCTGATCGCCATCATCACCGTCAGCTCCTTCGGGGTGGCCGGGATTGGCGGTGGCGCCACCTTTGCCGCGCTGATCGTGCTCTCCGCGCTGGACTTCCCGGTGGCGCTGGCCGGTCTGCTCATCTCCATCGAGCCGCTGATCGACATGGGCCGTACCGCGCTCAACGTCTCCGGCTCCATCACCGCAGGGACGGTCACCAGCCGCCTGATGGGCGAGACCGACATGCATGTGTTCAACAGCGATCACGAAGTGAGTCTGGACGGCGAAGAGTCCACCGTCTGATTTGCTGTCGGTTGATCTGCCCGTGGAAAGGGGTGACTCTTTCCCGTCATAGACCGCAGGGAGGGCATGCCCTCCCTGCGCCATTGAGAGGAAAAACAATGAGAATTCTGATCATCGGTGGCGAAGCCGCCGGTATGAGTGCGGCGGCCAAGGCGCGCCGTCTGGCCAAAGATGCCGACATCGTGGTGTATGAGGCCTCCGAAGTGATCTCTTTCGGTGCCTGCGGCCTGCCTTACTTCGTCGGTGACGAGTTTCAGGAGCCCGGTTACATGGCCGAGTTCTCCCCCGAGCAGTTCGCCGCCAAGGGGATCGAGGTCAAGATTGGCCATCGGGTGCTGAGCGTCGATGCGGCTGCCCAGACTCTGGTGGTGGAGCACAACGGCGACACCTTCACCGATCGCTACGGTCGGCTGATGATCGCCACCGGTGCCCGCGAAGTGATGCCCCCCATCCCCGGTTTGCTGCAGCAAGGGGTATTCGGTCTGCGCCGGATGGCCGACGGGCTGGCGCTCAAAGCTGCGGTGCAAGACAAGAACAATCGCCGCGCCGTGGTGATTGGCTCCGGCTTTATCGGGCTGGAGGTGGTCGAGGCGCTGGTCCATCAAGGCAAAGAGGTGCGTCTTATCGAGCTGGCGGATCGGGTCATCCCCGATGCGTTTGATGGCGAGATCACCCAGCACATCGAAACCGAACTGCGCGAGCAGGGCGTCTCTCTCCATCTGGGTGAGCGAGTTGAAGCGCTGCTGGGGGATGGCCGGGTGACCGGCGTGCGTACCAGCCAGGGCGAGTACGAGGCTGATATCGTGGTGGTCTGCACCGGGGTCAAGCCCAACACCGAGTTTCTGGCCGATACCGGCATCGAGCGGCTCGGTAACGGCGCCATCAAGGTGGATCGTCAGGGACGCAGTTCGCTGACCAACGTCTGGTCGGCCGGCGACTGTGCCAGCGTCTGGCACAGCGTGAAGCAGCAGCAGGTTTATGTACCGCTCGCCACCATCGCCAACAAGCTGGGGCGCATGGTAGGCGAGAACCTGGCGGGTGCCGAGCAGGAGTTCCCCGGCACTTTGGGCTCTGCGGCGCTCAAGGTGCTGGGGCTGGAGGCGGGCCGTACCGGTCTTTCCGAGCAGGAAGCCAAGGCGATGGGCATCGACTATCGCACTGTGGTGATCAAGGACAAGTGCCACACCAACTACTGCCCGGGTCAGTCCGATATCCACGTCAAGCTGGTCTATGAGGCGGGCAGCAAGCGGCTGCTGGGCGGCCAGATCCTCGGTCGCAAGGGGGCGGTACACCGCATCGACGCGCTGGCGGTGGCCATCACCATGGGGGTGACCACCGAGCAGCTCGGCATGCTGGACTTTGCCTATGCGCCGCCCTTCTCCCGCACCTGGGATGCCCTGAACGTGGCGGGTAATGTAGCGAAGTAAGAGTTGCGATGACTGCGTCGTTACGCAGATTCTGCTCTGCAGAGCAATCTGCGGGTAATAGCTGAGGGTAAATTGCAGATATAAAAAAACCGATGCCTTGGCATCGGTTTTTTGTTACCGGTTTATCCGTATCACTCAGCCACGGCCGAGGCGGTTCTCCGGGTAGTTCTTGGCCAGCACTTCGCGGGCGTGCTTGGCCAACTGCGGCATCTTCAGGGCGTCGTAAGACTCGACCATGATCTCCAGCGCCTTCTCGGTTTCGGCTGTGTCGGGGTAGGTTTCGACAATCAGCTTGGCCCGGTTGGCGGCCGCAACCAGCGCATCACGCTTCACGTAATACTCGGCCACGCTCAGGTCATATCGGGCCAGACGATTCTTCAGGCCAATCATGCGGGCGCGGGCATCGGCGGCATAGACGCTGTTGGGGTAGTTCTGCAACAGGGTCTTGAAGTCCTGGAATGCCTGACGGGCATAAGCAGGGTCTTTGTCATCCCGATCGATACCGAACAGGCTCTGGAAGAAATTGTAATCCGCCGCCATGTTGGTCAGGCCGCGCATATAGAAGACGTAATCGATATTTTTATGCGCCGGATTGAGGCGGATAAAACGGTCGATATTGGCGATCGCCTGAGCGGTATCATCCTGCTTGTAATAGGCATAGATGAGGTCAAGCTGCACCTGGTTGGAGTAGGCGCCGAACGGGTAGCGAGAGTCCAAAGCCTCCAGCAATTCAGTGGCTTGCACGTAATTGCCAACATCCAGTTTGAGGCGTGCTTTCTGGTACAGGGTCTCCGGCGGTTCGTCGGGTACCTTGGGTTTGGTGCTGGAACAGCCTGTGATCAAGGTAGCGACCAAGGCGAGCGACATCAGCAGGTGAGACTTCTTTCCCATCAACAACATCCGGTCCATTTCCACGAAATTGGCAAAGTATCCGTTATGCTTGGCTAAAAGAAAAGCTAGAATACCCGGATTATTTCGAATTGATACCCCCCGCTCAAGAGACCATACATGAGCCAGCATATTGAACTGACAGGCGAATTCCAGGATCACCAATTCGGGCAGCGACTCGACCAGGCCCTGGCCGAATTGTTTCCAGACTACTCCCGCACCCGCATCAAGGAGTGGATTTTACAGGACAGAGTGACCCTGGACGGTCAGGTTGCCAACACCCCGCGCGAGAAGATTCTGGCCGGGCAGCAGGTGCATGTGAATGTCGAGCTGGAAGATGATACTCGCTGGGATGCCCAGGATATCGAGCTCAACATCGTTTATGAAGATGAACACATTCTGGTGATCGACAAACCGGCCGGACTGGTGGTTCACCCGGGCGCAGGCACGCCGGATGGCACCATCCTCAACGCCCTGCTGCACCGCTACCCCGGCATTGCCGAGGTACCCCGCGCCGGTATCGTGCACCGTCTGGATAAAGACACCACAGGTTTGATGGTGGTTGCCAAAACTGTACCCGCCCAGACCCATCTGGTGGAAGCGTTGCAGGCGCGCCAGATCACCCGTGAGTACGAAGCGATCGCCATCGGTCACATGACCGCAGGTGGCACCGTCGATGCGCCCATCGGCCGTCACCCGACCCAGCGTACCCATATGGCCGTGGTGCCCAATGGTCGTCCTTCCGTGACCCACTACCGGGTTCACGAGAAGTTCCGTGGCCACACCCGTCTGCGTCTGCGTCTGGAGACCGGCCGTACCCACCAGATCCGTGTCCACATGGCGCACATCAAACACCCGCTGGTGGGCGATCCCGCTTACGGTGGCCGTCTGCGCCCGCTGCGCAACGCGACCCCCGAGCTGACCCAGGCACTGCGCAACTTCAACCGTCAGGCGCTGCATGCCACCATGCTGCAACTGGCTCACCCCATCACGGGGGAAGTGATGCAGTGGCACTCAGCTACACCGCAAGACATGGTGGAGCTGATGGAAGTGCTGCGAGCGGATACTCTCGCCAATCCGGATGATTTAGTCTGGAACTGATGCGATAGGGCCTGCTGCGTCGGTTTCTGGCGTCATCCGGCCCGAACAGATGCCAAACGGGGTTCCCTTGCAGGAGCCCCGTTTTTATATCGGTGAATTGAAGGAGTCACAGATGAAATGGATCGAACCCGACTGGCCAGCCCCGGCGTGTGTCAGGGCGTTGTCGACCACCCGGGATGGCGGCGTCAGTGAAGGGGTCTTTGCCGGTCTCAATTTGGGCGCCCATGTGGGGGATGAACCGGTGCGAGTCGAGGCCAATCGCGCCCGCTTGCAGCAGGCGGCCGCCATCCCGGGGCCCCTTAACTGGCTCAATCAGGTGCACGGCACCGTGGTTCATCCGGTCAGCAGCCATTATCAGCAAGCACCGGATGCCGACGCAGCTTGCGCCCATGAGGCGGAGCTGGCCTGCATCGTGATGACTGCTGACTGTCTGCCGGTGCTGTTCTGCGATCGGGCAGGTACCGTGGTCGCAGCAGCCCACGCAGGCTGGCGTGGACTGAAAGAGGGCGTGCTGGAGGCGAGCATCGCCGCCATGTGCTGCGAGCCGGGCGAGGTCCTGGCCTGGATGGGCCCAGCCATTGGCCCTACCGCATTTGAAGTGGGGGGAGAGGTGCGCGAGGCCTTTATGGCGGAGCAGGCTGAAGCAGAAGCGGCGTTCGTCCCTTCGTCCAACGACGGCAAATGGTTGGCGGATATCTACCAGCTGGCGCGGTTGCGCCTCGCCCGTGCCGGCGTTACCGCCGTCTATGGCGGCGAATACTGCACCTTCAGCGATAGCGAGCAGTTTTACTCCTATCGTCGCGACGGCCAGACCGGCCGGATGGCCTCCCTCATCTGGTTGGCCCGCTAAGCAATCACCCGCCAAGTAATAGCCCGTCTCTCTCAAGAACAGATCCGTATGAGAGAGGCGGGGATCCTGCCCTCTCCCCGCTTTGCAGAAAAAATAACCAGCCCATGCCCTTGAAATAGCCCGTACGGGCCTCATCTTTCATCTCAGAAAGTTATGTTGTTTGCCGCGCAAGCGGCGTCTGCCTGTTTGAAGGGGGAGTGCAATGCGCCTCGATCGCCTTACCAGCAAATTCCAGATTGCTATTTCCGATGCCCAGTCTCTTGCGCTGGGTCGTGACCACCAATTCATCGAACCCGTTCACCTGATGACCGCGTTGGTCAATCAGGATGGCGGCTCTATCCGTCCGCTGCTCACCCTGACCGGGATGGATATCAACGCCCTGCGCTCCCGTCTCGGTGAGGAGCTGGATCGCCTGCCGCGCGTGAGCGGTGTGGAAGGGGACGTGCAGCTCTCCAACGGCCTCGGCCGCCTGCTCAACGTCTGCGACAAACTTGCCCAGCAGCGCAAGGATCAGTTCATCTCCTCCGAGCTGTTCGTGCTGGCTGCCCTCGACGACAAGGGAACGCTGGGCGAGTTGCTGCGTGCCCAGGGGCTGACCAAGGAGAAACTCGAAGCGGCCATCGACAAGGTGCGTGGCGGCAAGAAGGTGGAAGATGCCAACGCCGAGGAGAACCGCCAGGCGCTGGAGAAGTACACCATCGATCTGACCGAGCGGGCCGAAATCGGCAAACTCGACCCGGTGATTGGCCGCGATGACGAGATCCGCCGCACCATTCAGGTGCTGCAACGCCGCACCAAGAACAACCCGGTGTTGATCGGAGCTCCCGGTGTCGGTAAAACCGCTATCGTCGAGGGGCTGGCCCAGCGCATCATCAACGGCGAAGTGCCGGAAGGGCTCAAGAACAAGCGGGTGCTGTCGCTGGACATGGGGGCGCTGGTGGCCGGGGCCAAGTATCGCGGCGAGTTTGAAGAGCGGCTCAAGGCCGTACTGACCGATCTCGCCAAGGAGGAGGGCAACGTCATCCTCTTTATCGACGAGCTGCACACCATGGTTGGCGCCGGCAAGGGCGAGGGGGCCATGGATGCGGGCAACATGCTCAAGCCTGCACTGGCCCGTGGTGACTTGCACTGCGTCGGCGCCACCACCCTGGATGAGTACCGTCAGTACATCGAGAAAGATGCTGCCCTCGAGCGCCGTTTCCAGAAGGTGTTGGTGGAAGAGCCGAGCGTGGAGGACACCATCGCCATCCTGCGCGGCTTGAAAGAGCGTTACGAGCTGCACCACCATGTGCAGATCACCGACCCCGCGATTGTGGCGGCGGCCCAGCTGTCGCACCGCTACATTGCGGATCGTCAGTTGCCGGACAAGGCCATCGACCTTATCGACGAGGCGGCAGCCAGCATCCGGTTGCAGATCGACTCCAAGCCGGAGGCGCTCGATCGCCTCGAGCGGCGCATCATCCAGCTCAAGCTGGAGCAGCAGGCGCTGATGAAGGAGGACGACGACGCCAGCCGCAAACGGCTGGAGCTGATCAATCAGGAGATTGGCGAGAAAGATAGGGAATACAACGAGCTAGATGAGGTGTGGAAGGCCGAGAAGGCCGCCCTCGCCGGCACCCAGCATATCAAGGCTGCGTTGGAGCAGGCCCGTCAGGATCTCGATGTGGCGCGCCGCGCAGGCGACCTGGGCCGGATGTCCGAGCTGCAGTACGGCCGCATTCCGGAGCTGGAGAAACAGCTGGATCTCGCCACTCAGGCGGAGATGCAGGAGACCAGTCTGCTACGCAACCGCGTCACCGATGTGGAGATTGCAGACGTCTTGGCCCGCTGGACCGGTATTCCGGTCGCCCGCATGCTGGAAGGGGAGCGCGACAAGCTGCTACGGATGGAAGATCAGCTGCACAGCCGGGTGATTGGCCAGGAAGAGGCGGTCGATGCGGTCTCCAACGCCATTCGTCGCTCCCGTGCCGGTCTTTCCGATCCGAATCGCCCCATAGGCTCTTTCCTGTTCCTGGGGCCCACCGGGGTGGGCAAGACCGAGTTGTGCAAGGCGCTGGCGGAGTTCCTGTTCGATACCCAGGATGCCATGGTGCGGATCGACATGTCGGAGTTCATGGAGAAACACAGCGTGGCCCGTCTGGTGGGGGCGCCTCCCGGATACGTGGGTTATGAAGAGGGCGGTTATCTGACCGAGGCGGTACGCCGTCGTCCCTACTCGGTGATCCTGCTGGACGAGGTGGAGAAGGCACACCCGGATGTGTTCAACATCCTGTTGCAGGTGCTCGATGATGGCCGCCTGACCGATGGCCAGGGTCGCACCGTCGATTTCCGCAACTCGGTGGTGATCATGACCTCCAACCTCGGGTCGGATCTGATTCAGGAGCACCACTCCGAGAAGGATTACGACGAGATGAAGGCCATGCTGATGGATGTGCTGACCCGCAGTTTCCGACCGGAGTTTATCAACCGGATCGACGAGACCGTGGTGTTCCATCCGCTTGGCGAGGATCACATCAAGTCCATCGCCCGCATCCAGCTCAAGAGCCTGATGGGCCGACTGGAAGTTCAGGGTTACGAGGTGGAAGTGAGCGAAGCGCTGCTGGGCAAGCTGGTACACGCCGGGTTCGATCCCGTCTACGGGGCTCGGCCTCTCAAACGGGCGATCCAGCAGAAGGTGGAGAACCCGCTGGCGCAGGCCCTGCTCTCCGGTCGCATCGTGCCGGGCAAAAAGCTGGTGTTGGGGGCCGACAGCAACGGCCTGACCATGACCCAGTAACCGATCTCGTGTCGATGTTTGCAACGCCAGCCTTCGGGCTGGCGTTGTCGTATCTGGCGGCGGGGATTCGGGCGCAAAAAAAAACGGCAATCCGAAGATTGCCGGGAGGAATGTAGTGACGCGACCTTGCGTGGGTTGAGCGGGTCGCAGGGGCAAGCCCCGGTTTCGCCGCGGGCCATCAGGGATGGCCACGCGACTTACAGCATGTCCGGACTGCGCTCGTTCAGTCCGCACCGCCACACACCTTCAGGGCTGACCCGCGTGCCACTGCGCACAGGCCAGACCGATGAAATAAACGCGTTTACAGCATGCCCGGGATAGCGGCCTTCATTTCAGAGGGCCACACACCAACCTGTACCTGACCGATATGCTCTTTTTGCAGCAACAGCATGGCCAGACGAGATTGGCCGATGCCGCCGCCGATGGTCTGCGGCATCCGTGCGGCCAGCAGATCCTGGTGCCAGTCGTACTGCAGGCGATCCTCGTCGCCGGTGATGGCCAGCTGGCGGCGCAGCGCCTCGGCATCGACCCGGATCCCCATGGAGGAGATCTCGAAGCTGTCTTGCAGCACCGGGTTCCACACCAGAATGTCACCGTTCAGGCCTGCCAGACCCAGCTCGCTGTGGCTGCTCCAGTCGTCATAGTCCGGGGCACGCACATCGTGACGCTCACCGTGGGAGAGGGCACCGCCGATGCCGATCAGGAACACGGCCCCCAGCTCTTTGGCGATGGCACGCTCGCGCCCCTTGGCATCGAGGTCCGGGTAACGGGCCAGCAGCTCTTCGCTGTGCAGGAACTGGATCTCGGCCGGCAGGAAGGGGGTCAGCTCATGCTCGGCACAGACCGCGCGCTCGGTGGCCTTGATGGCGGCCCAGATGCCGCGCACGGTTTCCTGCAGATAGGCCAGATCGCGGCGCTCGCTCGGCATCACCTTCTCCCAGTCCCACTGATCCACGTAGACGGAGTGGATGGGGGTGAGCTTGTCTTCATCCGGACGCAGCGCCTTCATGTGGGTGTAGATCCCTTCGCCCGGGCCGAAGCCGAAGCGACCCAGGGTCTGGCGCTTCCATTTGGCCAGTGAATGGACCACTTCGTAGCTGTGCTCCGGCAGGGTCTTCACTTTGACCTGCACTGCATTCTCGTGGCCAGAGAGGTTGTCCTGAGTACCATCACCGACCCGGCTCAGAATGGGGGCTTGCACCTCCATCAGACCCAGTTGCTGGGCGAGTTGGCGGGAGAACATCTCTTTGACGAAGCTGATCTGCTGTTGGCTGCGAATGTAGTGCTGTTTCATGCTGAATTCCTGTTTCAAACCCCGTTGGATGTGGTGATTCTTCAACAGATTGCCAACCAAATTCAATATTCGATAATAGAAATGGGCTTTGTGTGTTTTTTTCTTCAAAATAAGCTGTTTTTTAATGAGGTATCGTCAACGGGGGTGCAAAAAAATGCCGGAAAATTACCGGATCGATAATCTCGATCAGGCCATCCTCACCGCTCTGATGGAGAATGCGCGGATCCCTTACGCCGAACTTGCGAAACAACTGGCGGTCAGCCCGGGCACCATCCATGTGCGGGTGGAGAAGATGAAACAGGCGGGGATCATCGAGGGGACGCGGGTGCAGGTTAACCCCAAGAAGCTGGGTTACGACGTCTGCTGCTTTATCGGGATCAATCTGAAGAGTGCCAAGGATTACCCCTCGGCGCTGGCCAAGCTGCAGGCGCTGGACGAAGTGGTGGAGGCCTACTACACCACCGGCCACTACAGCATCTTCATGAAGGTGATGACCCGCTCCATCGACGAGCTGCAGATAGTGCTGATCAACAAGATCCAGACCATCGACGAGATCCAGTCCACTGAAACTCTGATTTCGCTGCAAAACCCGATCCTGCGGGATGTGAAACCCTGACCCCTTGATCAGGGTTCGATATAGGGGATGGCGTACTTGTCGTAGAGGGCCTTGAGGCTGCCGTTTCGCTTCATGCGCAGCAGTTCGGCATCGTAGGCCGCCATCAGGGCGGGGGTCTGTGCATCCGCTCGTGCGCGGGCCCAGGTGTTGAAGTAGGGGCTGCTCTTGAGCGGTTTGGGCAGGTAATCGATCTTTCCCGTCAGCCCCTCCTCCTTGATCTGGGTGAAGGCGGTGACAAGCGGCATGGGCACGGTATCGATGCGTCCGGCCAGCAGTTTGCGCAGTTGCAGCTGGTTCATGGTGATCTCCTGGAACTGATAGGCCGGGTCGGTCATCGCCACCGCCAGTTCAGGGGTGTAGGAGAAATCCTTGGTCACGCCGATGCGCCAGGGTTTGAGATCGGCCAGCGTTTCGTAGCGGATCTTCATCAGGTCCGCCTTGCGCACGAAGAAGTGCCAGCTGTGGCGAAGATGGGCCTGTTGGGGATAGATGAGATAACTCTCCCGCTCTGCCTTGTAGGAGTGGGTCATCACCAGATCGCAGGCGCCTGTTTCGGCGTTGCGGGTGAGGCGGGCACCGGAGTCGGCCAGCTCGATCCGAAAGGGCGTCTCCAGCTTGTCGAAGATGGCGGTGACGATGTCTATATCGAGCCCGCGGGGTTTCTGATCGGCATCGAGATACTTGAGCGGGGGCTCCATGGTGCCGCAGATCACCAGCTCTTTGGCGGGCAATCCGAGTGGAAACAGCAACCAAAACAGGGGGATCACACGCAAACTACGTCTCCTGAGCCCGTTTGAAGATATTCCAAGACCTGATTCCAGTATATTGGATGGCACCCGATCCGTTAGAAGCGACTGTTTATGGCAAATCCTGAAATCGAGAGCCCGCTGGACGGGATCGACAAGTTGACCGTCTCGCTCTACCGCATTGGCTTGAGTGCGGCAGCCTTGTTGCTGCTTTGTCGCGGTGCGGCGCTGCTGAGCGGGATGGCATTGCTTCCGTCGGCACAATGGTTGATGTCGCTGGCAGTGACAAGCGCAATCTGCGGCTTCTCGCTGCATATCTACGACAAGCGGATTCGCCTGATTCTGCAGGGGTTTGGTTGGGGCGCGCTGGCCCTGGCTGCGGTAGGGGCGCCGGATGCGCTGGTGCTGGGCGCGGCGTTGGCGACCCTCTCCGGGCTGGCGTTCAAGGAGCAGTTTTGCTTCGCCATTCCCGGCATCAAGCTGGTGCCCGTATTGCTGCCGGCGTTATGGCTGCTGGAGTGGTTGCGGGTGGAGTGGGCCGCCGCACTGGTGGCGCTGGTCTGCGGGGCCCTGTTGACCTTGCTGGCGCTGGCCAAGTGGCGAATGCCCCTGCACTTCGATATCGGTGACAAGGGGCGTTACCAGATCTAGGTCTGCTGGCACACCTTCATCTGCTGGTTGAGGGCCTGCATCACCTGACGGCGGCTGATGATGCCGATCACCTTGCCCTGTTGCAGCACCGGGTAGATCTTGGGTTTGGCATCGGCCATCTGGCGAGCCAGATCCAGAATGCTCTCATCCGGCCCGACCGAGAGGGGCGAGCGGTTCATCAGATCCTCCACCTGGGTGCGGGTATCGCAGTGGTAGCTGCCGGTGAGCAGGCTGGGGATGCAATCTTGTTCGGAAAGAAAGCCGATCAGCCGTTTCTGCTCATCCAGCACTGGCAGGCCGCCAAGACCCGATTGATGCAGGCGATCCAGCGCCTCGGCCAGGCCGAGTCCGGCAGTGAGGGAGTGGGTCAGGCGACCCATGTGGTGGTGTACTTTCAGCATGGTGGTGACTCCGCAAGAGGGGGATGCCGCCACTATGACGCGGGCGGGTGGCCCGCGACCAATGGCTTGTGCCGCAGGGATTGATAGGCACAAGCCATCGGAGGTGATCCGCTGGCAGGCGGGCTTCGTTCATGCAAGACCATGAAAGGGAAAGGAGATCGTATGCGTGCATTGGTTACGGGCTGCGGCCGTCGACTCGGATTTTATCTCTGTGAACAGCTGGTGGCGGCGGGTTGGCAGGTGACGGGCAGCTATCGCAGCGAGCGGCCGGAACTGGCCACGTTGGCTGCATTGGGGGTCGAGCTGGTGCAGGCGGATTTTGGTCGGGAAGAGGACGTTGGCAAGCTTATCGCTCTGCTGGCGGCCCATCAGGATCTGGCGCTAGTGATCCACAACGCCTCTGCCTTCGAGCCGCAGGCAACAGATCCGGCTGCGCAACTGGCCCAGTTCGAGCAGTTCTACCGGGTGCACATGGCGGCCCCCTTCCAGCTAAACCGGGCGCTGGCCCCCCGGCTGGCCAGCAACCCCAACGCCAGCATCATTCACATCACCGATATCTATATTCATGCCCCGGCCCCCCGTTTTGCCAGCTATGTGGCCACCAAGGCGGGAGCCCATTCGCTGGCCATGAGCTTTGCCCGGGAGCTGGCGCCTGCGGTGCGAGTCAACACCATAGAGCCGGGCCCCATTCTGTTTCTCGACGAGCATGACGAGGCATGGCGCCAGCAGGTGTTGGCGAAAACACCGCTGGCGAGGGAGGGGGGACTTGAGCCCATCTGGCAGGCGGTGCAGTTACTGATGGGGAACAGTTATATGACGGGGGCCAGCATCAAGGTAGATGGCGGGCGCGCGCTGGCCACTCTCTGAAGATTTGCCAAGCACCAGCGGCTCCAGCCCGACCTGCCGGGTCAGCAAGCCCTTGCCGGGTTTGAGCTTGCCCGACGGGGCGGGGAGCGTCACTTGCAGCGCCACCTTGGGGTCATGCACCTCGCCATGGCCATAGAGCTCGGCCAGCAGCTCCGCCAGATAGGAATCGACCTCTGCCGAGGCAAAGTCACCGCTCCTGTTGCTGGCCAGAATATCGATGTCGAGCGGCCGGTCGTGCACCTTGCAGAGCGGATCGCTGCGATCCCGGCCGTGAGCTACCTCGAGGGCGACAAAGTGCTGCTTGAGGCGGGCGGCATCGAGCGGGCTCTCCACCACCAGCAGGCAGTTGAGAAAGTCGTGGCTGGAGCGCATTCCCACCGGCTTGGTGCGGATCACCGAACTCAGCCGCAGGGGGCCGACGTTCGCAAGCAGCTCGGCCAGCACCCGGCTGACATGGATGTGCGGGTCAAGATTGGAACCAATGCTACACAGATAGAACATGCTCACCTTCCCGGGGTTGGGCTCATCTGAAATGTATACGCAGCTCACGGTTATCGGATTAACTATGGCTTAACATTGTCTTATCTATTGTGATCCGGCACTGATTGGCAGAAAGGAGGTTTGCATGAGTGTGGAGCTGAAATGGGCGCTGTTGACCGCCTCGGGCGCGCTGGCGATGATCATGATTATCTGTCTGGCCTCTGTCGCGTTGGCGTGAATCACCACAATCCAGATAATACAAACCGGCCTGTTGGCCGGTTTTGTTTTTTGGGGCGGTGCGGCTATGCTGGCGCACCGGTGAGAATGCAAGAGAAGAGATGATGACCAAGGTTCGCCCACGCTCCCTGCTGCAGGTGGTATTGATGGGATTTGTGCTGGTATTGATGCCGCTGGGCGGCATGATCTGGCACAACAGCACCTCCCTTGCCCACCTCAGTCAGCTCACCAGCGACGAGATGGAGCGGGCGGTCAAGGATACCCGCCGCGCCACCCTGCTGACGGCGCAAGCCATCGATATCGAACGCACCTTGCGCCGCTTCGCGGTGCTGGGGGATCGCCGCAGTCTCACCAGCTACCAGCAGCAACTCGACGGGTATCGGGTGTTGCTGGCGGAACACCGCAACTCCATCACCGACGGCCAGCTTTACAGCGGGCTCGATCAGGGGCTGGCCTGGCTCGACAGCCTGCAGGATGCCGCGCTGGCCCGGGCGGCGGTAGCGGGGGACAAGCTGGAGCAGTTCAACGATGCCAACAAGCAGCTCGAAATAGTCACCCGCAGCCGGGTTGACGAACACATGGATCGGGTGCAGCTCACCATCGCCGGACTGACCAGCGAGCTCTGGTGGGTGAGCGGCGCCGTGGCGGCGCTCAGCCTGCTGATGGTCTTTATCTTCACCTACCTCATCATCCACCCGGTACGACAGATTGAGTCGCGCATCTTGAGTCTGGGAGCCGGGGTCGAACCCGATCCCAAGCCGGTTGACGGCCCTGCCGAGCTGGTATTGCTGGGGGAGCGGATCGTCTGGTTGCACGACAAACTCAAGGAGCTGGAGCTGCAGAAATACCAGTTCCTGCGCCATGTTTCCCACGAGCTCAAGACCCCGCTGGCGGTGCTGCGGGAGGGGACGGATCTGCTCTGCGAGCAGCTGGTCGGGCCTTTGACGCCGGATCAGCTGGAGATCTGCCAGATGCTCGACGAGAACAGTCGGCGTTTGCAGACCCTGATCGAGCGGCTGCTCGACTTCAACCGGCTCAGTCAGCAGGAGGCCTTCGAACTGGAGCCCGTCCCCCTGCTGCCGATGTTGTCGGAACTTTCTGCCGAGTACCGGCTGGCATTGGAGTCCAAGCAGATCCGTGTACACTTGCCGACCGTGCCGGTTACCCTGTGGGCGGAGCCCTACCGGCTACGGCTGATCCTCGATAACCTCTTCTCCAACGCCGTCAGTTACGGCGCCAGCGGGGGCAATATCTGGATCAGGGCAGGGCAGAATGAACAGATAAGCTGGCTGGAAGTGGCCAACGAGGGGCCCAAGATCCCCGTGGCCGATCAGCAACGCATTTTTGAACCCTTCGAGCAGGGCAGCACTGTGCGGCAAGGTCTCTTGAAAGGCTCGGGCATGGGCCTTTCCATCGCCCGCGAGTCTGCCAACAGCCTGGGGGGGGAACTGGTTCTGGTAGAGGATGAACAGGCGGATGTCTGTTTCAGGTTGACGTTGAAATGAGGACTATGAAGATACAACGCGTATTTCCAGCTCTGATGGCAGGGCTGCTCGCGGGTTGCTCCTTGCTGCCGCAACAGGCAGAGCGGGAGTCCTCCGATATCGCTTTTGCCAAGCGGATGGAGTTTGCCAACAAGGAGATGCAGGTGCGTCTGCAATACTCCGACTGGCTGCTGGCCAGTCACCCCCAGCAACGGGTGCAGGAGCGTCAGCGTCTGAAAGGGGCTGACGATCTGGAGAGCCGGGTCAGTCTGGCCATGGTGGACTCCCACCCCGCCGAGTCGGTGGCCAATCGCACCGCCGGTCTGGCGCGCCTGAAGCAGATGCTGCCCGAACTGGGTCTCGATGCGCAGGCCTTTTTACGTAGCTGGATCGCCCTCGGCGAGCAGCTGCTGGCTCGCGACAGCCGTCGCGATGACCAGAGTCAGGAGATCCAGCGGCTGCGCCGCCAGATCGAGCAGCTGACCGCTATCGACGACCAGCTCAACCAGCGCAAGCTGAACGAGAATCGTGAGGTAATACCATGAGCCGGATCCTGTTGGTGGATGACGACGTCAGCCTGCTCAAACTGATGAGCATGCGGCTGCGCAGTCAGGGTTATGAAGTGGATACCGCCGACAGTGCGGAAGGGGCCCTCGACCGGTTGCGTCAGCAACGGGCCGATCTGGTGCTGAGCGATCTGCGGATGGCTGGCATGGACGGTCTGGCGCTGTTCGAGCGGATCCAGGCCCAGTGGCTCGGCTTGCCGGTCATCATCATGACTGCCCACGGCACCATCCCGGACGCCATTCAGGCGACCCGCTCCGGGGTCTTCAGCTTTCTGACCAAACCCATCAACAAGGATGAGCTGTTCGCCACCATCGAACATGCGTTGAGCCTGACCCGGCCGAAACAGCAGCAGGAGTGGCAGTCGCTGATCCTGACCCGCAATCCCCAGCTGGAGCAGCTGTTGATCCAGGCTCACAGCATCGCCACCATGGAGGTGCCGGTGCTGATCATGGGGCCGTCAGGCTCCGGCAAGGGGGCGATGGCGCAGGCGCTGCATCAGGCCAGCCAGCGGCGCGACAAGCCGCTCCATACCATCAACTGCGCCGCCATTCCGTGGGCGTCACTCGACTTGCAGCTGTTTGGTGAAGATGGCCAGTCAGGGTTGTTCGAGCAGGCCAAGGGGGCGACCCTGTTTCTCGACGAGATTGGCAGCCTCTCCGAATCTCTGCAGGCCAAGCTTCTGCAGGTGATGGAGGAGTATGGTCAGGGCACGCCGGAGGTGCGGGTGCTCAGCTCCAGCCATCAGGATCTGGTCAAGGCGATGGAGGAGGGGCGTTTTCGGGAAGATCTCTTCTATCGTCTCAACGTCGCCAATATCACCTTGCCGTCTCTCAGTGCCCGCAGCGAGGATATCCCCCTGCTGGCCCGACAGGCGCTCGACGATTACCGTAGCCGCCACAGCGACTGCGCCGCCATGGGTTTTTCGCCCGAATCGCTGGCGATGCTGGCGGCCGCTGCCTGGCCCGGCAACGTGCGCCAGCTCTGCAACGTGGTGGAGCAGCTCGCCAGCCTCTGTTGCAGCCCGGTGATCGGAGTATCCATGGTGGAGTCCGCCCTGAGCGGCGGTGGCGGTGGCATCCCCTCGTTCAACGAGGCGCGGGCCGAATTCGAGAAGGAGTATCTGATCCGTTTGCTGCGCACCACCGAGGGCAACGTGACCCTGGCGGCCAACATGGCGGGCAGAAACCGTACCGATTTCTACAAGTTATTGAATCGGCACGGTATCGAAGCTGCAAACTTCAAATCGAAGGGATAAATCAGGCGGGATCAACCACCGCCGGAGCGGCATCGGCTTTTTGAGTTTTATGGGAGAGCCAGAGGCCGCTCGCCTTCATCAGGTAACCGAACAAGGCGCCAATCATGAGGGAGGGCAGGATCAGCCGCCACTCGCCAGCCGCCCCGAAGGTGGCACAGCAACCGGCAAAAGTGCCGGGAATGTAGCCGAGCCACTGCTGCTTGGCCTGTACGCACATCAGGGTTGCGACCACCCCCGTCATCACATAACCCGCCACACCCGCTCCCCACAGACTGTCGCCATGGATCAGCAGTAGTGCCCACAGCATGCCGCTGGTGTTACAGAAGATGGTCTGCAGCAGCGCCTTGTAGCCGCCGCTTGACGCGAAATAGCTGGTGCAGCCGAGAAAGCCGACCCAGGAGATAAGGCCGAACGCGACGGCAATCCAGCCCCAGACGGCGGAGAGAATACCTGTGGTGATGGCGATGGCGATCAGTGGGCTCATGGGGCGACTCTTCAGTTGGCTTCGCAAAATGGGCAGCCTACCCCCGGCAATCGGGGCGGCAAGCGGGGGCCGAATTGTGTGTGATCTTCATCACCCTTTTCAACTCAGGAATACGCTTGCGCTCGCGAAAAAAATTCATTGGTGACCGGCCTGACAGTCGGCCATAGTTAGAGGCCCTGTCCTGCTCATGGAGTGAGTCTGATGGCGCCAAATGTGATCGTTCCCCTGCTGGTGTTCGTAGTCCTGTTTCTGGTCGGCACCATGGCCAAGGCACTGCCCCTGCACCACATGATGTAAATTTGTGTGAAATAAAAATCTGCCGGGGCGGGTCTTATCCATACTGCCTCACTCAGCCCCGGGAGTTTTTCATGTTGATCAAGCGTCGTACCGCCCACCCCCTCACCGAACAGGATGTCACCC
>NZ_JBFODN010000020.1:0-14505 GCF_040908345.1 Aeromonas sp. R3-1 | reverse complement strand
CGCCAGCGGATCGGCCACATAGGGGGCGTTGAGCTTGAGGGTATCGAATTCCCCCAGAGGAAGGCGATGTGTGGCTGTCATAGTGCGTTCCCTTGCGTGTGATGCGTTTTACCGATGTTCATGACATTGAATTCCTTAGAAATTTAATTGGTCCGGGGTGGCTGGTTCAGGGGCGCCATCGCCAGGTCAGCTTGCTTGTCTGAATTCTCGGTTTCATCACAGGTCCATTTGCCGGATAATAAAAAAGCCCGCTGGGGTCAGCGGGCTTTTTCTTTGGGTTCTTAATTTGCTGTCAGATTACAGGTACAGCAACGACCACACGCCCGCATGTCAGGGAGTGTGCCACCACCAGATGGTCAGGATGGAAGTCGTTTGCATGATAAAGTCCTGTAAAAAGATGTTTGCAATGAAGTGCCTACAGAAAACGATAAAGCCGCGGCCAAGTCAAGTCGCTTTTTAGCCTTCTTTCACCGATTTGCCATGAATGGTGACCTGACCACGAGAGCGGAATAACCTGATGAGATTCGATCTTCACTGCCATACCACTGCCTCCGACGGGGTGCTGAGCCCCGCCGAACTGGTGCGCCGCGCCGCCGAGAAACAGGTCGAGGTGTTAGCAGTTACTGACCACGACACCCTCGCCGGGCTTGATGAGGTGCGCCGCACCATCGACGCCGAGCAACTGCCGCTGCGACTGGTGAGCGGGGTCGAGATCTCCACCGGCTGGGAGCATCACGAAATTCATATCGTGGCACTGGGGGTGGATGAAAAAAATCCGCAACTGACCGACTTTCTGGCCGGTCAGCTGGCCCGTCGCGAGGCGCGCGCGCTGGAAATCGGGCGTCGTCTGGAGAAGTGCCTCATCCCCGGCACCTATGAAGAAGCCAAGGCGCTCGCCGGTGACGCTGCCGTGACCCGCGCCCACTTTGCCCGGGTGCTGGTGGCACGCGGGGTGGCCGACAACATGCAGAAGGTATTCAAAAAGTACCTGAGCCGTGGCAATAAAGGCTATACCCCGGCCGAGTGGCCCGATATGAGCGAAGCCATCGCTGCAATTCACGCCGCCGGTGGGTTGGCGGTGCTGGCCCACCCCAGCCGTTACGATCTCACCGCCAAGTGGATCAAGCGGCTGCTGGTGGCCTTCAAGGCGGCCGGTGGGGATGCCATGGAGGTCTCGCTGCCCCAGCAGAGCCCGCAGGAGCGGGCCAATCTGGGCCAGTGGGCCAAGGATCACGACCTCTATATCTCGGTGGGATCGGATTTTCACTTCCCCTCCAACTGGACCGAGCTGGGCCGCCACCTCTGGTTGCCAAAGGAAGGCATGCCAGTCTGGTTGGCCTATCCCGGTCACTTTGGGCTCACCACCGAGCAACATGCCGAGCTGCTGGCGAGCCGGTAACGGCGCCAGCGAAGCGGCCACAAACAGGTTAAGGTAGTGTCATGGGTCTTTGGCCCGTGACCATACGAGCGGGCAGGTATTGCTGCCCCCATTGCGAGAACAAGCTATGAGTCAGCATTTTTACGTACATCCGGAAAACCCCCAGGCCCGTCTGATCGGTCAGGCGGTACAGATCATCCAGAACGGTGGCGTCATCGTCTATCCGACCGACTCCGGTTATGCGCTGGGTTGCCAGATGGGTGACAAGGGCGCGCTGGAGCGCATCTGCCGCATCCGTCGCCTCGACGCCAACCACGACTTCACTCTGGTGTGCCGCGATCTCTCCGAGATCTCCACCTACGCCAAGGTCGACAACAGCGCGTTTCGCCTGATCAAGAACAACACCCCGGGCGCTTACACCTTCATCTTCAAGGCGACCAAAGAGGTGCCGCGCCGCCTGATGAACGAGAAGAAGAAGAGCATCGGCATCCGGGTGCCGGACAACAAGATTGCCCAGGCACTGCTGGAAGCCCTCGGCGAGCCGCTGCTCTCGACCACTCTGATCCTGCCGGACTCCGAGATGGCCGAGTTTGACCCGGAAGAGATCTTCGACAAGCTGGGCAAGCAGATCGATCTGGTGGTCAACGGCGGTTATCTGGGCGAGCAGCCCACCACTGTGGTCGATTTCTCTGACGACGAGCCGGTATTGCGTCGCCGCGGCGCCGGAGACCCGACCCCGTTTGAGTGATGTCGCTGAACCGGTGACAGTCCCTTCCGCCGAGACGGGGACTGGCGCCGCGCTACCCATCGCGAAAGTCTTGGGGCAGCCCTATCACGAGCTGCCTCAGGACCTGTTCATCCCGCCCGATGCGCTGGAGGTGTTCCTCGATACCTTCGAGGGGCCGCTGGATCTGCTGCTTTACCTCATCCGGCGTCAGCAGCTCGATATCCTCAACCTGCCGATCCTGCAGATCACTGCCCAGTACATGGAGTACGTAGAGCTGATGCAGGGGCTCAACCTTGAGCTGGCGGCCGAATATCTGCTGATGGCGGCCTGGCTGGCGGAGATAAAATCCCGCCTGCTGCTGCCCAAGGCGCCGGAGCTGGAGGATGAAGATGAGGGAGAAGACCCGCGGGTGACCCTTATTCGCCGCCTGCAGGAGTACGAGCGTTACAAGGTAGGGGCGGAGAGGGTCAATGAGCTGCCACGGGTGGATCGGGAGATTTATATCGCCGCTGCCTTGCCCCCCGATTTTGGCGCCCTCAAGCCACTGGCGCCCGATGTTTCGCTGGTTGAGCTCGCCCTTTACATGCAAAGTGTGGTAAAACGCGCGACTCATTTCGAACATCACCAGATCCGCCGCGAACAGATCCCGACCCGGGTGCGCATGGCGGAGATCCTCGCCATGCTCACGCTGGGGCAGACCCTGCGCCTTGAGCAGGTGCTGCGCGCCGAAGAGGGGCGCATGGGGGTGCTGGTGACGTTTCTGGCCCTGCTGGAGCTGTGCAAGGAGCAACTGATCTGGATCCTGCAGGCAGAACCGCTGGGCCCAATCCATTTTGCATTGGCCGAGCAGAGCGAGGAGGGCAACCGTGGCGCTGCCCACTGAACGACTCAAGACCCTGATCGAAGCGGCGCTGTTTGTGGCCGGTCGCCCGCTCAATGTCAGCGAACTGAAAAGCAGCGTGCTGGCCGATTATCCGGTGACCAGTCGCTATGTTCAGCTACTGTTGGCCGAGATCAGGCAAGATTACAGCTCGCGAGGCGTCGAACTCAAAGAGGTCGCCTCCGGCTGGCGCTTTCAGGCGCGTCAGGAGTATGCCGAAGAGCTCTCAAGGCTCTGGAGCGAGCGGGCGCCGCGTTATTCGCGCGCCGTGATGGAGACGCTGACCCTTATCGCCTATCGCCAACCCATCACCCGGGCCGAGATAGAAGCGATCCGCGGGGTGGCGGTGTCGAGCCAGATAGTGAATACCCTGAAAGAGCGTGGTTGGGTGCGCAGCATAGGCCACAAAGAGGTGGCGGGTCGCCCCGAGCTGCTCGCTACCACCAGAGAGTTTCTGGATTATTTTAATCTGCAGAGTCTGGAGCAGCTCCCAGAGCTGGATCCGGAGATGCAACCCCTGTTGCCCTCTGCGGTGGACGGGGAGAACGATGCCCGGTGAATGGCGCCCAAGCGTGCCGATGTCACCGAGATATACATTTTTCAACTGTGGCGAGTGCTCCAACCGGCGTTTGTTACAGTTAACCCCGTTGCCCCTATTACCTGTGGGCAGCGATCAACAATCAGGTAACCCCGATGAGTGAAAAACTGCAAAAAGTGTTGGCCCGCGCGGGTCACGGCTCCCGTCGTGAGATGGAGGCCCTGATCACCGCAGGTCGGGTCAGTGTGGATGGCAAGGTCGCCACACTGGGGGATCGCGTCGAAGTGAACGCCGTGATCCGGGTGGATGGTCACCAGGTCAAGACCCGTGCCGCAGAGGAAGTGATCTGCCGCGTACTGGCTTACCACAAGCCGGAAGGGGAGATGTGTACCCGTCACGATCCGGAAGGTCGTCCCACCGTGTTTGATCGCCTGCCCAAGATGGAAGGTGCCCGCTGGATTGCGGTCGGCCGCCTCGACGTCAACACCTCCGGTCTGTTGCTGTTCACTACCGACGGTGAGCTGGCCAACCGTCTGATGCACCCGAGCCACGAAGTGGAGCGGGAATACGCGGTACGTGTCTTTGGCGAGATCACCGAAGCCATGCTGCAGCGTCTGCGCAAGGGCGTGCAGCTGGAAGATGGTACCGCCAAGTTCAACAAGATCAAACCGGCTGGCGGTGAGGGTCTGAACCAGTGGTTCAACGTCACCCTGACCGAAGGTCGCAACCGTGAAGTGCGCCGCCTGTGGGAATCCCAGGAAGTGCAGGTGAGCCGCCTGATGCGTATCCGCTACGGCGACGTCAAGCTGGACCGCGGCATCCCGCGCGGCGGCTGGCAAGAGCTGAAATTGCCGGAAGTGAACTACCTGCGCGGTCTGGTCAACCTGCCGCCGGAGACCGAATCCAAGGTCGATCTGCAGCAAGATGGCAAAACCAGCCGTCACAAGCAGGCAGCCCAGATCCGTCGCGCCGTGCAGCGTCACAAAGAAATGCAGGGCAAAGAGCCGCGCGCTCGCGCCACCACCGCCCGTCGCAAGCCGCAAGCCTCTACCCGCAATTCCGGTACCGGCAGCAAGTAAGCCGACAACCCGTTGCGAACTGCGCGCCGTCAAGTAGCGCACAGTCGGCCAAGCAAAGGCCCGCACCAACTGGTGCGGGCCTTTTCATCTCTAGCGGGGGACCTCCAGCTGCCGGCTGGCTCCGGTCATATGGCAATGATTGCTCTTGCACTCCTCAGTTGGCCGGTGTCATCCACTCTTTGTTGAAGTCGCGGATAAACATCTCTCCCTCTTCATTGCGGGCGGTGACCAGATAGAAGGTGACGTTCTGGCGAAACAACGAGAGGCGGTAGAGGGCGGCGTTGTCCTCCTCCGAGAGGTTCTTTTTCGAGGTGTCGTTGATGGGCACCAGATCTACTTTGCCCTTTTTCAGCAGTTCGACACACTGGTTGAGGCGGTTGGTGGTTCTGACGATCAGCTTCTGCTCGATGGTCACCCGCTCGATGGCATCGGAGAACCACCCCTTGGGCACGCAGGCGGTTTTCTGCTGCTAGGGCGGGGATTCCAGCCCCTTCTGGTCGGGCGTGGTGTACCAGGACTGGATATCGAAGGCGATGGGGGTACTGAACAGCAGGGTGTTGCTGCGCTCGTTGGTCCAGGTAAAGGGGAAGGCGGCGATGGCGTTGCCCAGCTCGATGTTTTTAAGCCCCCTCGGCCAGGGCTGGTAGGAGACCCTCAGATCCGGGTGGCCTGCCGCTTTGAGAGTGGTGAGCACCTTGCTTGCCAGCTCGCCGCCATTGGCCAGCGTCGCTGAAGAGTAGGGGGGCAATTCGCCGGTGATAATTACCGCGCTCTGCACCGTGGCGGCCGGGAGCAGCGAGAGAGCAAACAGGGTGGCAAGAAAGCGAAGGGACGAGCGGAGGCGATAAGTGGCAGAGGGCGTGACCGGATAACGGATGTGCATGGCGGGTGACCTCACCTCTATCGATTGCTGACAGCGTAGCGGTTCTGGCAAGGAAAAAACAGACTCGATAAATGCTGCTGGTCGCGGTGTATGGCCCTTGAAGTTCCCTTTGGCGGGCGGAAGGGGTTGTGGCGGTTGCTCTGCTCCGGTGAGCTTGTTAGCCTGTGCGGCTCTGATAGAGGAGTGAACAATGAGCAAGGTACTTGATGAGCTGCTGGCGTTGCTGGCGCTGGAAAAAATCGAGGAGGGCCTGTTTCGGGGCCAGAGCCAGGATCTCGGTCTGCGGGCCGTGTTTGGCGGACAGGTAATGGGGCAGGCCTTGTCAGCCGCCAAGCAGACGGTCGAGACCGGCCGTCAGGTTCACAGTTTTCACTCCTACTTCCTGCGTCCGGGGGATGTGACCCGTCCCATCGTCTATGACGTGGAGAATATCCGTGATGGCCAGACCGTCTCCACCCGCCGGGTCAAGGCGATTCAGGGCGGCAAGCCCATCTTCTATCTCAACGCCTCGTTTCAGGTGCCGGCCGATGGTTTCGAGCATCAGGCGCAGATGCCGACCGGCATCACCCCGCCGGAGGAGCTCAAGAGCGAGCTGGAGCTGGTGCGTCCCTACGAGAACCTGATCCCGGCCTCCCTGCGGGACAAGATCCTCTGCGAGCAGCCCATCGAGATGCGCCCGGTGACCCTGGTCGACCCTATTCGGCCGACGGTGCAGGATCCGGTGCGTCACGTCTGGTTCAAGGCCAACGGTCAGATGCCGGATGATCTGCGGGTGCACAAATACCTGCTGGCCTACGCCTCTGACTTCAACTTCCTGCTCACCTCGCTGCAGCCGCACGGGGTGTCGTACTGGGAGCCGGATATGCAGGTGGCCACCATCGATCACTCCATGTGGTTCCACCGGGATTTCCGCTTCGACGACTGGCTGCTCTACGTGGTAGACAGCCCGAGCGCCAGCAGCGGTCGCGGTCTGGTGCGCGGTCAGTTCTTTACCCGCGACGGGGTGCTGGTGGCGAGCACTATGCAGGAGGGGGTGATCCGCCGTCGCGGCAGTTAAGTCGCGCAGCGGTCAGCAAAACGGGGTGGCTTGGGCCACCCCGTTTTCGTTGCTGCGATGTGCGCGGACTCTGTGGACTCAGCCGCCGCGCTGGTATTTGAAGCGTTTCTTGCGCCGGTAGGGATAGACATCCTCGAACACCCCAACCTTGATGTTGCTCTGCAGCATCTTCCAGTAGTTGGCGTCGAACATCTCCTTGTGCAGCTGCAACATGATCTCCCGCACCTGCGGCTTTTGCAGCAGGAAGGTGGCGAACTCCTCGGGGAAGATGTCGTTGGGGGCCACCGAGTACCAGGGCTCGGCGCTCCACTCATCCTCGGGGTAGCGGGGCGGCGGGATCTGGCGGAAGTTGCACTCCGTCATGTAGCAGATCTCGTCGTAGTCGTAGAAGACCACCCGGCCGTGGCGGGTGACGCCGAAGTTCTTGAACAGCATGTCTCCCGGGAAGATGTTGGCCGCCGCCAGCTGCTTGATGGCGTTGCCGTACTCCTCCAGCGCGAGCCGGGTCTGCTGCTCGTCCGCCTTGTCCAGATAGAGGTTGAGGGGGATCATCTTGCGCTCGGTGTAGAGGTGCTTGATCACCAGCTTGTCGTCGCTGATGGTGAGCGCCGACGGTGCCACCGTCTTGAGCTCGGCAAGCAGCTCCGGCGAGATGCGGTCCAGCGGAAACTCGAAGTTGGTGAACTCCTGGGTATCGGCCATCCGACCCACCCGATCGTGCTGTTTAACCAGCCGGTATTTTGCCTTCACCTGCTCGTGGCTCACATCCTTGGGAGGCGTGAACTCGTCTTTTATCACCTTGAACACCACATCGTAGGAGGGGAGGGTAAACACGCTCATCACCATCCCCTTGATGCCGGGAGCGATGATGAACTGATCCCGGCTCTGGGCCAGATGGTGGCGGTAGTGGCGATAGAGCTCGGTCTTGCCGTGCTTCTGGCAGCCGATGGCGTTGTAGATCTCGTAATCGGGCTTGTGGGGCATGATCTGGCGCAAGAAGGCGACAAACAGCGCCGGTTCGCGGGCATAAACCATGAAATAGGCGCGGGCGAAACCAAACACGATGGAGGCGAGATCCGGCTCGAAGATCACCGTGTCCACATAGATGCTGTGGCCTGTGCTGAGCAGGGGCAGGATAAAGGGAAAGACCTGATCCCGGGCCCGGATCAGCCCCACCAGATAGGCCCCCTTGTTGCGGTAGAACACCTCTTTGAGCAGCTCGATGGCAAAGGGCTCGTCATGGAGTATTTGCGGGCCGTTCTCTGCAAGATGGCGGTGGATGTCGACAATATCCCGCTGCTTGTCCTCGTAGGGGAGGGTGAAGCTGTAATCGCCAAGTAGCTGGCTCAAGGTCTGCGGCAAGTGGGCCAGATCGGTGCGATAGATGCGCAGCAGGGCGCTCAGATCGGGTTTTTCGCCACGGCTGACAAAGGGGTGGATATAGAGGTTCTCGTCGCGGATATTGCGATGGCGAAAGATCCGCCGATAGACGGAGTTGAAGAAGGACTCCGCCACCTCAAAGTTGTCACAGCGGGGCAGCAGATCGCTGAAGGCGCTCTTGACCCGCTTGAGCAGCTCCTGGGTGGCGTGGTGCTCCCCCATCATCTGGCGGATGGAGCTGGCGGTGGCCCCCACATGGTGGTCATAGAGGCGAATTCGCTCGCGCCCGGCGAGCTGCACCCCCAGCCAGTCACTGTTCTCGAAGCGGCTCTTGCTGCCCTGGGTTATCTCGAGAAACCGGCTGTAAAACGACTCGAAGCGTTGCAAGATAGTCTCGGCGACGGCCTGTTCCAATGGCTGCTGCATCTCTCTCTTCCTTGTGATCTGTCGGGCCGATAGCGCGAAGGATTGGGTGTAATTTGTTCACACGTCTGGCCACTATCGCAACATTCAAACGTCTGTTCAAGTGGCAATTTTCGGGGATAAACGGTAGATTGCGCCCCTGTTTTGGTGATGGTTTAGCGACTGTTTGCTGTCTGTTTGAGAGGCCGTCCGGCCTGTGAGGAAACCCGATGAAGCTCTATTTTGTCCTGGTGGCACCTGCCCGACCTGCGAACGTGGGGGCAGCTGCCCGCGCCATGAAAACCATGGGATTCGATGCCATGCGACTGGTGGCTAGCCGGGTACACGAAGAGGAGGAGGCGAGCTGGGTGGCCCACGGCGCTCAGGAGATCCTGACTCAGGCCGAAGCGTTCGAGACTTTGCCCGAGGCGCTGGCCGACATGGATCTGGTGATCGCCACCACCGCCCGTGAGCGCGGTCGCTACCAGCACTACCTCACGCCGGGGGAGATCCGCGAGCAGATCCGCAGCAAGCCTTCCCTCGACAAGGTCGCCATCGTCTTTGGCTGTGAGGAGTCGGGGCTATCCAACGAGCAGCTGGCCGAGGTCGATCTCATCAGCTATCTGCCCCTCAAGGTGAGCTACCCGTCCCTCAATCTGGGGCAGGCGATCATGCTCTACGCCTACGAGATGAGTCAGCTGATGGATGAGCTGAACGCCGACGGCGACGCTGCGGTAGCAGAAAATTTTGATAACGCCGGGCAGGTTCGGGTGCTGAAAAGCAAAACAGCAGAATTGCTTGGTGAACTCGGGGTTTCGCAGGATGAAAAACTACATCAATGGGTGATGGACCGGGTACCCATGCTGCCGCAGCGGGATTTGAACATGCTCCACTTGCTCTGCAAAGACCTTGCGCGCAAACTTGGCAAAGAGGTTTAAGTTGACAGCCCATCGCCCGCCGCGGTATTGCTAAAAGCCAGCTTCGTCAACGAGTGTTCGTCATGCAGTTATTCACCAACGTCATCACCACCACCATTATTACCGGTACCACCACAGGTGGCACTGGGGCCGGTTGATGCGCTGACGAACAAGCACAGAAATCAAAAAAGGCCCGTACCCACCCAGTACGGGCCTTTTTGTTGGATTGGTTTTTAGATTGAATTTCATAGATTTACAGGGAGAGAAAGCGATGAGAGTGTTGAAATTTGGCGGGTCTTCACTGGCCGATGCAGAACGTTTTTTACGGGTGGCCGATATCGCGGTCAACACCCACGGCCAATCTCAGGTAGCCCTGGTGCTCTCTGCTCCTGCCAAGGTGACCAATCATCTGGTGGCGCTGGTGGAGCAGACCAGTCGCGGCATGGATGCCAGTTCCACCCTGTTTGAAGTCAATGGCATCTTCTCCCGCCTGCTGGCCGGGTTGAAGGCGGCCTATCCGGCGCTCGATGACAAGGCGCTGCTGGCCCGTCTCACCGCCGAGCTGGATCAGGTTGAGCGCCTGATGCAGGGCATCCGTCTGCTGGGACTCTGCCCGGACAACGTGCAAGCGCGCATTCTGAGCCGTGGCGAGAACCTCTCCATCGCCTTTATGCACGAGCTGCTGCGGGTGCGCGGTCTGGATCTGGAGCTGATCGTACCGGAAGAGTTGCTGGTCACCGACGGCGGTTATCTGGAAGCCCATGTCGACATCGAAGCCTCCCGCCTGCGCTTTGCCGCCAAGGGGCTGCGTAGCGATTGCCTCTACCTGATGCCGGGCTTTACCGGTGGCAGCGACAAGGGCGAGACCGTGCTGCTGGGTCGCAACGGCTCCGACTACTCCGCCGCCGTCCTGGCCGCCTGTGTCGATGCCGAGTGCTGCGAGATCTGGACTGACGTCGAGGGCTGCTACAGCTGCGACCCCCGTCTGGTACCGGATGCCTACCTGCTGAAAACCCTCTCCTACAAGGAGGCGATGGAGCTCTCCTACTTCGGCGCCAAGGTGCTGCACCCGAAAACCATCGCGCCGGTGGCCCAGTTCCATATTCCCTGCCTCATCAAGAACAGCTTCAACCCGCAGGGGCCGGGCACCCTGATTGGCCCGGAGAGCGGCGATGATGACCTGAAAGTGAAGGCCATCTCGGATCTCTCCGGCATGTGCATGTTCAACGTCTCCGGCCCCGGCATGAAGGGGATGGTCGGCATGGCCGGTCGCATCTTCTCCGCCGTCTCCCGCGCCGGGGTCAGTATCGTGCTGATCACCCAGTCATCCTCCGAGTACAGCGTCAGCTTCTGTATCCACAGCTACGACAGCGACAAGACCCGCAAGGTGCTGGAGCGCGAGTTCGAGCTCGAATTCAAAAACCAGCTGCTGGAGCCGCTGGATATCATCAGCGATCTGGCGATCATCTCCCTGATCGGTGACGGCATGCGCACCAGCAAGGGGATGGCGGCCCGCTTCTTCACCTCGCTGGCGCAAGCCTCCATCAATATCGTCGCCATTGCACAGGGGTCTAGCGAGCGCTCCATCTCGGCGGTGGTGCGGGATCGCAAGGTGGCGGAAGCCATCAAGGCGTGCCACCAGAACTTCTTTGGCAGCCAGCAGTTTATCGATCTGTTTGTGGTCGGGGTCGGTGGCGTCGGTGCCGCGCTGGTGGATCAGATCGCCCGCCAGCAACCGGTACTGGCCGAGCAGGGCACTGGCCTTCGCGTGGTCGGCATCGCCAACAGCCGCCAGATGGCGGTCAACAAGGATGGCCTGAACCTCGCCAACTGGCGTGAACAGCTGGTGGAAGCCCGCGACAGCTTCTCGCTGGAAGGGGTGAAAAAGCTGGTGGAAGATAGCCACATCATCAACCCGGTGATCGTTGACTGCACCTCCTCCGAGGCGGTGGCCGTCCAGTATGCCGACTTCCTCGCCGCCGGTTTCCATGTGGTGACTCCGAACAAAAAGGCCAACACCGGTTCGCTTGATTACTACAAGGCGCTGCGCCGCACTGCCCGCCAGACTCGCCGCAAGTTCCTGTACGAGACCAACGTGGGCGCCGGTTTGCCGGTTATCGAGAACCTGCAAAACCTCATCAAGGCCGGTGACAAGCTGCGTGCCTTCGATGGCATTCTCTCCGGTTCCCTCTCCTTTATCTTCGGCAAGCTGGATGAAGGGATGGCCTTCTCCGAGGCAACCCAAATCGCTCGCAGCAACGGCTTTACCGAGCCGGATCCCCGCGACGATCTCAACGGCATGGATGTGGCGCGCAAGCTGCTCATTCTGGCTCGTGAAGCCGGCATGGCGCTGGAGCTCTCCGATGTCGAGGTGGAGCAGGCGCTGCCGCCCGGATTTGATGTGAGCGGCGACGTGGAAGCCTTTATGGCCCGCCTGCCCGAAGCCGACGGCTGGTTCCGCGACCAGTTCGCCGCGGCCCAGCGTGAAGGCAAGGTGCTGCGCTATGTGGGTTCCATCGAGGGTGGCAAGTGCAAGGTGGCCATCAAGGCGGTCGGTGGCGACGAGCCGCTGTTCAAGGTCAAAGACGGAGAGAACGCGCTCGCCTTCTTCTCCACCTACTACCAGCCGATCCCGCTGGTGCTGCGCGGCTATGGCGCCGGTACCGAAGTGACTGCGGCGGGCGTCTTTGCCGACGTGCTGCGCACCCAGAACTGGAAGCAGGAGTTGTAAGCATGAGTTCAGACATGTACCCCTCTTATATGACTGAAGGCGGCAGCGTAGTTGCCTATGCCCCAGCCTCCAGCGCCAACCTGAGCGTGGGATTCGATGTACTGGGGGCGGCGCTCGCCCCCGTGGATGGCTCTCTGCTCGGCGATCGGGTGCAGGTAAAAGTGGCTGACGTGCCTTTTGCGCTCTCATCCGTGGGCCGCTACGCCCATAAGCTGCCGGACGATCCGAAAAAGAATATCCTCCATGACTGCTGGGTGGCCTATGGCGAGGCGCTGGAGAAGCGGGGCCTGAAACTCAAGCCGCTGGCGATGGTGCTGGAGAAGAATCTGCCGGTGGGCTCGGGTCTGGGTTCCAGCGCCTGTAGCGTGGTGGCGGCGCTGGAGGGGCTCAACGCCTTCCACGGCGAGCCTCTCGACGAGCACGACATGCTGCTGCTGATGGGGGAGATGGAAGGCAAGATCTCCGGCTCCGTCCACTACGACAACGTGGCCCCCTGTTATCTCGGCGGTATGCAGCTGGTGCTGGAAGAGCACGGCGTTATCAGTCAGGGTATTCCGGTGTTCGATCAGTGGTACTGGGTGGTCTGCTATCCGGGCACTGTGGTCTCTACCGCCGCGGCCCGCGCCATTTTGCCGGCCCAATATCGCCGTCAGGATTGCCTCACCTATGGCCGCCGCCTGGCTGCCTTTGTCCACGCCAGCTACACCGGGCAGGAGGGATTGGCTGCCAGCGTATTGAAAGACGTGATTGCCGAACCCTACCGCGCGGCGCTGATTGAAGGCTTTGCCGAGGTGCGGGCGCAGGCGGCCCAGAACGGGGCGCTGGCTACTGGCATCTCCGGCTCCGGTCCCACCGTGTTTGTGGTGATGAAGGATCTGGCGCAGGCCGAGCGGATGAAAGATTGGATGGAAGCACATTTCGTGCAGAACGAAGATGGATTTGCCCGGGTCTGCAAACTGGACATGGCCGGGGCACGGGTAACAGGAAGCGAGCTATGAATCTCTACAACATCAAGGACAACAGCGAACAGGTGAGCTTCGCGCAGGCGGTGCGTCAGGGCTTGGGTCGCGAACAGGGGCTCTTCTTCCCCGAACAACTCGAACCGCTCGCCGATGTGGATGCCCTGCTGGATCTGCCGCTGGCCGAACGCTCTGCCCGCATCATCAGCCACCTGCTGGGGGATGAAGTACCCGCCGCCAAGGTGAGCGAGCTGATTAACGCCGCCTTCACTTTCCCGGCGCCGCTGGTGAAATTGAAAGATGGCACTTATGCCCTCGAGCTGTTCCACGGCCCGACTCTGGCGTTCAAGGACTTCGGCGGTCGCTTTATGGCCCAGTGCCTCGCGGCCTTCCGCACCAACGACAAGATCACCATCCTCACCGCCACCTCCGGCGACACCGGCGCCGCCGTGGCCCACGCCTTCTACGGGCTGGAGGGGATCGAGGTGGTGATCCTCTATCCCAAGGGCAAGATCAGCCCCTTGCAGGAGAAGCTCTTCTGCACCCTCGGCGGCAATATCCGCACCATCGCCATCGATGGCGACTTCGATGCCTGTCAGGCGCTGGTAAAACAGGCCTTTGACGACGAGGCGCTGAAAAAGGCCATTGGCCTCAACTCCGCCAACTCCATCAATATCAGCCGTCTGCTGGCGCAGGTTTGCTACTACTTCGAAGCGGTGGCCCAGCTGCCCAAAGCCTCCCGCGCCAAGGCGGTGATCAGCGTGCCGTCCGGCAACTTTGGCAACCTCACTGCGGGCCTCATCGCCAAGGCGCTGGGGCTGCCGGTGAAGCGCTTTATCGCCGCCACCAACGCCAACGACACCGTGCCGCGCTACCTGAAAACCGGTCAGTGGGAGCCGCACCAGACAGTGGCCACCCTGTCGAATGCCATGGATGTCAGCCGCCCCAACAACTGGCCACGAGTAGAAGAGCTCTGCCGTCGCAAAGGCTGGGCGTTGGAGACCCTGGGGTCAGGTATGCGTGACGACGCCCAGACTCGCGCCGCCCTGAAACGGCTGCACCAGCTGGATTATCTGTGCGAACCCCACGGGGCCATTGCCTGGGATCTGCTGGGCGAACAGCTGGCCGAGGATGAGGTGGGGGTGTTCCTTTGCACTGCTCATCCCGCCAAGTTTAAAGAGTCGGTGGACGAGATCCTCAATCTCGATGTACCGCTACCCGGCCCGCTGGCCAAACACGCCGAGCTGCCGCTGCTCTCCGTTAATTTGCCCGCGGAGTTTGCCCGGTTAAGGGCGTTTTTGGTGGGTTAAATAATGAAATGTCAGTAAAAAGTAATGTGAACCCGTTAAAAGAATTTAAGTTCTAACTCAAAGTGCTGTACAGACATAGTAAGTGAGGGAGGTGTATACCTCCCTCACTTAATTTTTGTGTATTTTTGGAGTTTTAAGATGTTTATTGATAGTGCTTGTAGTCATAAACCCGACATTCCGCACCTGATTTAGGAATAAATTTGTCGGTAGCGCTCACCCAATACCTCCAAAATGATCTGCTGGTCTCCTGTTAGCTCCGTTACT
>NZ_JBFODN010000002.1:0-10735 GCF_040908345.1 Aeromonas sp. R3-1 | reverse complement strand
GGTCAACATCTTTGGCGGCATCGTGCGCTGCGACATGATCGCGGAAGGCATCATCGGTGCGGTCAAGGAAGTGGGGGTCAAGGTGCCCGTCGTGGTCCGTCTGGAAGGCAACAACGCCGAGCTGGGTGGTATCAAGCTGGCCGAGAGCGGCCTCAACATCATTGCGGCCAAGAGTCTGACCGATGCCGCGCAGCAAGTCGTCAAAGCAGCGGAGGCCAACTGATGAGCGTACTGATCAACAAGGACACCCGAGTCATCTGCCAGGGCTTTACCGGCGGTCAGGGGACTTTCCACTCCGAGCAGGCGCTCTCCTACGGCACCCAGCTGGTCGGCGGCGTCTCCCCGGGCAAGGGCGGCACCACCCATCTGGGCCTGCCTGTGTTCAACACCGTCCGTGACGCGGTCGAAGCGACCGGCGCTACCGCCACCGTCATCTATGTTCCGGCACCGTTCTGCAAGGACGCGATCCTGGAAGCGATCGACGCGGGCATCAAGCTCATCGTCACCATCACCGAAGGCATCCCGACGCTGGATATGCTGGACGTCAAAGTGAAGCTGCAAGAGACCGGCGTGCGGATGATCGGCCCCAACTGCCCGGGTGTGATCACTCCGGGTGAGTGCAAGATCGGCATCATGCCGGGCCACATTCACAAGCCGGGCAAGGTGGGCATCGTCTCCCGCTCCGGCACCCTGACCTACGAAGCGGTCAAGCAGACCACTGACGAAGGCTTTGGCCAGTCCACCTGCGTCGGTATCGGTGGCGACCCCATCCCGGGCTCCAACTTTATCGACATTCTGGAGATGTTCCAGAACGACCCGCAGACCGAAGCGATCGTGATGATCGGCGAGATCGGCGGCAACGCCGAGGAAGACGCAGCTGCCTATATCAAGGCCCACGTCACCAAGCCGGTGGTCTCCTATATCGCCGGTGTTACTGCCCCTCCCGGCAAGCGGATGGGCCACGCTGGCGCTATTATCTCCGGTGGCAAGGGTACTGCCGCCGAGAAGTTTGCCGCGCTGGAAGATGCTGGCGTGAAAACCGTCCGCTCCCTGGCCGATATCGGTAAGGCTCTGCGCGAAGTAACCGGCTGGTAATTCCTGTTAGCCCGTTATCTCTAATAAAAATGCCGCCCGATGGGCGGCTTTTTTATTACTTTATTAAAGCGCATTTTATCTATAGCTAGACCTTAGATTATTCTCAAAGTAGGATATGGAAAATTCAGTATGATAACGTTTTTTATTTTAGTGAGATGTATTGTTTATGATTAAATTATTTGACACAAATCAAAGCAAAACTGTACTGTCTAAGTTTAGACAAAGAATTGATGGTCTATTTACCTCGAATGACTTTGATAAACAACGAAATAGTATGATTCGTTTAGTAATTAATGCCATGGACAAAAATCCTGATGAATGGAACCAATTCTGCCAAATAAATATAAAGTGGATAGGTGATAGATTTATTAGTCGATTGGCAGATAGCGAAGAGCTGAACAAAGAAGGTTTGGATGAAATTTGTTCCATGTGTTTTCGGTTTCTTTTTGAATTGTATCTCTCAACTAAAAATGATTTATCCTTTGAGTTCGATAGTGCCAGAAGATTTATTTTCAACAATATAGAACTTTTTGAAAAATCAGCGAAAGAACAAATGGAATTCGCAATTCGTGATATGCCTATAGCTATTTTTAAGGCTGTGGCAAACAGTGATGAGATTGAAACACTTAAAAACTTTGACGCAGTTGCGGCGAAGGCTAAGCAACTTAAAGAAGAATGGGATAAGGATTTAAGTGAAAGAGAACGTCGAGTAAAATCAATTGAAGATTCTTTATCTAGATATGAAAATGCATATAATTTTGTTGGTTTGTATCAAGGTTTTGATGACTTATCAAAAGAAAAGATACGTGAACGCGATGGGATTTTGTTCTGGCTTAAGCTTTTATCATTGGTCATAGTTTTACCGATAGTTGCTGAGCTTATATTTATTTATGCCAATATTGATAGTTTGTCTGTTATTAGAGATGGCCTATTGGTATCAATTTTCCCTACAATATCTTTAGTTGCAATATCTATATATTATTTCAGGGTTCTTCTCTTTAATTATAAGTCGGTTAAGTCACAGTTATTGCAGATCGACCTTAGAAAGACATTGTGTCGATTCATACAAAGCTATTCTAGTTACGCTAGTGAGATAAAAAGCAAAGATGCTGATGTTTTGGAGCGATTTGAAAGGGTTGTATTCTCTGGCATAGTAACGGAGGATGGCAATTTACCATCTACGTTTGATGGAATAGAACAAATTGGGCAATTTATTAAATCTGTTAAGTCATAGAGATATAATGGCTTCATTAGAGTGGTGTCCACGATGAGAAAACGTTATAGGTGTAGTCAGCAGTGAATATATGGTGATTGCTATTTTGGTGGAATGGAATCATAGGGTGTCTGAACACTTAAAACAATTTACTTTACATATCTCTTCTACCATGACAGCATTTGAATGCTATTATTGGATTAAATGGCCGCCTAGGGCGGCATTTTTATATTAAGTGTTGGGTTTAGGCGAGAGTCGTTTGTTTTAATTTATTTATACTCTTGGCTCTCTTTTTATCTCTAACCCACATGACAGACCCATTTGTTTTTTTCATTTCAAAAAGGTCTATAGATTGAAATAGATCACTGAGTTTCCTAAATCCATAGTTACGTTGGTCAAATGATGCGTGGTTAGATATGTGATTTCCAATCTCACCAAGCGTAGCCCAACCATCATCTTCTTCAACCGCCTCTATTGCTTGTCGTAGCAAATTGATGAGCTTTGTATCACCTTTTATGTTCTTACTTTGCTTTTGAATCGGTTGCTCTAAAACTGGTTCTGCATCCAAATATAGAAATCGAGAGCAACTGTTGACAAATGGTAATGGTGCTTTACGTTCTCCAAATCCAATAACAAACTTACCATCAGCAAGAGTCCTAGTCACTAAAGGGGTAAAGTCACAATCCGATGACACAAGACATATCACGTCAATATCTTTTGTGTATAGGACGTCCATTACATCAATTGCTAATGCCATGTCTGTAGCATTCTTACCTTTTGTTAGATCGAATTGTTGAACTGGTTGTATAGCATAATCGTGCAGTACATCTTCCCAAGGCTTCAGATTATGATTTTTCCAATTTCCATAAGCTTTTCTAATGTTAACAACACCGTAACGAGCTAACTCTGATAATACTGTATCTATCTTGCCTGCAGGCGCATTATCAGCATCAATAAATACGGCGATTTTTTCTTTATTTTTCACTAAAGCCTCCATGCTATTTATTACGTAATCAGCAGTGTTCCCATTGTATCGTTAAGTCGTAGGGCCGAACTGCGAGGCGTATTCTGACGAACGAGAGTTTAGTTTGCCATAGACGTTATTCGCAATCTGTGATGACAGGTCAATTGTGTTGTCTGGTTTCATCCAAATTGTATCCCATTGATCTTTACGTAAGATGAAAATGCCGACCCTCGGGTCGGCAGTTTCAAGAAATAGGGTGTGGGGCGAAACAGTATGGGAAATGGTTGCCCTCTATCGCCGGGCTATTTATCCGCCTTGCCCGCTGCATCGGCAAGTTTGGCCAGCTGTTTGTCATACCAGGCCACCGGGCGGTTCTCATCTTCCGCCCGCTCCTTGCGCCGGATGGCATTGCGTACCGCCATGGCGCCCAGCCAGCGGAATGGCTCTGGCGGGAAGTAGCCGCGCGGGCCGCTGACCAGGGCGCATTCGCGCCAGGGTTTATCCTCCTCCCGCACCTCATCTCTCACCAAAGCCGCCAGGATCTGGCCACCGATCCAGCTTTGCGCCACTCCGTTGCCGGAGTAGCCGAGGCCATAGACGATATTGGGCTGCCCTCGCCAGTGGCCGAAGAAGGGGAGGCCATCTACCGAGCGGTCGGAGGCGCCGCACCAGCTGGCGGCGATGGGCACCTCTTTGAGCGCCGGAAAGAAGCGGCGCAGGGTGCGGGTAAGGGGGGCAAGGTAACGGCTGGGGGCATCAAACTCGGCCAGATGGCGGTTGGCAAAGGCGAAGGTGTTGCCCCCCTTGCCCAGCATCAGCCGCCCTTGTGGAGTGGAGCGGTAGTAATGGACAAAGGTGCGGCCATCCACCACGCTGCGGCCGTGCTCAAGCTGCTGGGCAGCCAATGCATCCGGCGCGGGGTCGGTTATCACCATATCGGAGGAGACCAGCACTATACTGCGGCGAAACTCGCGAAAGTGCGCCGTCATGGCGCTGTTGAGGGCCAGCACCACCTTGCGGGCACGCACCTCACCTTGCGGTGTTTGCACCCGTGCCGGCTGGCCCGCCTCAAGGCGCTGCATGGGAGAGTGTTCATAGACCTCGACCCCCAATTCCCGTGCCACCCGCAGCAGGCCGCGCACCAGCAGTGCCGGTTGCACCGAGCCCGCGTGGGGGCTGTAGAGCCCCTCCAGATGAACGTGGGAGCCGCTCTGGCTCGCCAGTTTATCCTCTTCAATCACTTGCCACTGGTTAAGGTCTGCGCGTTTGAGTTCCTGCAATACCGGCTCCATCAGGCCGCGCTGGGCCTCGCTGGTGGCGGTGTAGCAGGTGCCCTCGACTCTCAGCTGTGCCTCAATATTGTGCTGTTCGCAGAAGCGGGCGATCTCGTGCACCGCCTGCTCGGATCTTTGTACCAGCCAGGCGGCCTGCTCTTCGCCAAAGAGGCGCTTTAAGGTCAAATACTTGGCTGACCAGGTGAGCAAACAGCCGCCGTTGCGCCCGGAGGCGCCGCTGCCGCAGCGATCTTTTTCCAGCACCGTGATGCGTAAGCCAGGCTCGGCCTGTTTAAGGGCGATGGCGCTCCACAGCCCGGTAAAGCCGCCGCCGACGATGCAGACATCGACCTCGTGGTGGCCGACTAGGGGCGTGGGCGGCGCGGGCTGTTCGGCGGCGAGCGCTTCGGCCAGCCAGAAGGGGAGAGTGGACATGATGACTCCTCGATAAGGTTATTGGTGGCGCCAGCGCTGGGTGCGATCCAGCAGGGCGCGGCTCAAAAAGAGCTGGAGCAGCTTGACGGTGGCGGCGGCCAGCAGGATCAGGGTGGCCATGGCGGCGGCCGCGGCGGTGTCGCCGGAATCCTCCATGTTCAGCACGGCGATGGAGGCGAGCACGCTGTCGCTCGAATAGAGGAAGATCACCGCCGAGGTGGTGGTCATGGCGTTGACGAACAGATAGATAAAGATCTCCAGCAGTGCGGGCAGGGAGGCGGGCAGGGTGACTCGCCAGAACGCCTTCCAGAGCGGAATGCGCAATGAGATGGCCACCAGCTCCAACTCCTTGGGCAACTGCTTGAGGCTGGTCAGCGCCGTCATATGGCCCACCGTGTAGTAGTGGATGACGCAGGAGAGCACCATCAGCGGCAGAGTGCCATAGAGGCTGCCAAAGAGCGGATTGCCGTTGAAAAAGAAGATATAGCCGAGACCCAGCACCATGCCGGGTACCGCCAGCGACAGCATGGCGAGCAGATGCAACAGCTGGCGCAGCGGCGCAAAGTGGCGCCCCTTCTCCTGCGCCCAGGCCAGCACTATCACCAGCACGGTGCCGATAAGCGCGGTATAGAGGCCCAGCTGCAAGGTGTTGGTAAAGGGCTGCCAGCCGTAGACGCTGTTGCTGTCAAAGGCGTAGTGATCCAGCGTCAGCTCGAGGTTGTAGGGCCAGAACTGCACCAGGGAGCCGTAAATGGCCATCCCCACCAGCGCCAGAAACAGCAGGGCCCAGAGCGTGCACCAGCCGAGCGCCAGCAGGTCACGCAGCCGATGGGGTTTGGGCTGATAGGGCACCGCCTTGGTGCTGCTCTGCTCCTGCATCTTGCTGCGTACCCTGTGCTCCAGCGCAAAGCTCAACAGTGCCGGCAGCAGCAGGGTGACGCTGGCAACGGCGCCCAGCGAAAAGTTCTGCATCCCGATCACCTGCCGGTAGATATCGGTAGCCAGCACGCTGTACTGGCCGCCAATCACCTTGGCAACCCCGAAGTCGCAGATGGTGAGGGTGAAGACGGCGATGGCGGCGCTGAGCAGGCCATAACGGGCGGTAGGCAGGGTGACGGTGACAAAGGTGCGCCAGCCGCTGCTGCCCAGCACCCGGGAGGCTTCATAGAGGCGGGCGTCGCTCTGACCGAGCGCCGTGATAAGGATCATCAGGGCGTGGGGGAAGCACCAGAAGCCCAGACCAATGACGATGCCTATGGGGCCGTAGATGCTCTCGCCGCCGAGCAGCCCCTTGGCGATCCCCTGATTGCCAAACCAGTAGACCAGACTGATGGCGGGCAACAGGGAGGGCATCAATAGCGGGATAAGGCCGATGAGGCGAAACAGGGGCTTGCCCGGCATGCAAGTGCGGGTGAGGGCATAGGCGTAGCCAAAGGCGATGGTCACTACCAGCGCGGTGATCAGCACTCCGAGCCAGAGGGTGTTGCCGATGGTGCGCCCCAGATGAGGGGAGTCGAAGTAGGCGCTGAAGTTGGCAAGGCCCACCCAGAGGCCGTTCTCATCCTGCAGACTCTTTTGCAGCATGGTGAGCAGCGGCAGCAGCAAGCCGCCGGTGAGCAGGGCGATGCCGAGCACCAGCAGGATCAGTTGCAGCAGCTGATCCCGGCTCCAGCCGCGACAGATTCGCTGCCAACGAGAGTCTTGCCGGGCTGTCGCTGGCGGCAACAGGGAAGAGGTCGCAAGGGGGGCAGTCATGGGCGCTCTCCTTCAAACAGCTGCATCGCCGCGGCGGGCCAGTGCAGCGAGCAGCGCATGCCGCTGCGCCAGCCACCCTGTTCGTGGCGGGGCAGCTCGTGGGTCGGGCGCTCCACCAGAATTTGCTGCGGGCCCAGATAGGTGTCGGCGGTGCAGATAAGGCGCTGGGCGGCGCCGAGAAACTCCACCTGATCGATGGTTGCTTCAACGCCATGTTGGCCAAGATACGGCTCGCTCGGCGCACTCAGGGTGATTGCCTCGGGGCGGATCGCCACCTGCAATTTGCTGCCGGCAGCGGCCTGGTTGGCAAGTGTCAGCGGTTGTTCGTTGAGGCGCACCTGATTGGGGCTCAGCACCAGGGTCTCGAGGAAGTTCATGGTACCGACAAAGCTTGCCACGAAACGGCTGGCAGGCTGGTGGTAGATCTCCTGCGGGGTGCCCACCTGCACGATGCGGCCGCCCTCCATCACCACGATGCGATCGGCCATGGTCAGCGCCTCTTCCTGATCGTGGGTCACCATGATGGTGGTGATGCCAAGGCGCTGCTGCAGGGCGCGGATCTCGCTGCGAAGATGGGTGCGCACCAGTGCATCCAGCGCGCTGAGCGGTTCGTCCAGCAACAGCAGGCCGGGGGAGAGGGCCAAGGCCCGGGCCAGCGCCACCCGCTGCTGCTGGCCGCCTGAGATCTGGCTCGGGTATTTGTGGGACTGGGCAGTGAGATCCACCAGCCCCAGCCAGTGGTCCACCCGCTCCTTGATGAGATCCCGCGCCAGCCCCTGATTCTCAAGGCCGAAGGCGATGTTCTGGGCCACCGTCAAGTTGGGGAAGAGGGCATAGGACTGAAACACGATGCCAAAGTCGCGCTCCTGGGGCGGCAGGCGGGAGATATTGCGCCCTCCTTGCCAGATCTCGCCGCTGTCTGGCAGATCCAGCCCGGCGATCGCTCTGAGCAGGGTGGTTTTGCCGCAGCCGGAGGGGCCGAGAAAGCAGATAAACTCCCCCGGCTCAATGGTCAGAGAGATCCCTTTCAGGGCCTGAAAAGCACCGAACTGCTTGTTGAGATGTTGAATGTCCAGATAGGGCTGGGTCATGGTTCGACTCGCTACTGATTTGGTATATACCAGTTTGCGGGTAAAGTGTGACGGTCAGGTGATCGGGGGATGACAGCTTGATGACAGTCAAATGACATCGGGTCGCCAGCAAGTGGCTGGGCACTGTGCGAATGGACTAAGCATCGCTAATTGAAGGCACTACACACTCGGGAAGTTAAAACCAAAAAGCGAAGGCCAACACCTGTTGGCCTTCGACTGACAGTTTATTGGCAGCGGTGTGTCTGGCGTGAACAAACCGCCGCCCTTCACGCTTACTGTTTGGCTTCGGTCTTGCCGTCGAAGCTGGCGCTCCACTGGGCCAGGATGGCGTTACGCTCGCGGGCTGCCCAGCTAAAGTCGTTGTCGATCATCTGGCCTTTGATATCCGCCGGATAGCCCGCTCTCGGTTGGGCCACATCGGGGATGGCGACCACGGCGAACGACTTGTTGTAGAGGGCGTTGGCCTGTTCGGTTGCGGCAAAGTCGAGCAGCTGTTTGGCGGCTTCCAGCTTGGGAGTGCCCTTGATGATGGCGGCGGCTTCCATGTCCCAGCCCGACCCCTCTTTCGGGAACACCACCTCGATGGGGGCACCCTTGGCCTTGAGGCTGGTAGCCGGGAAGTCAAAGGAGATACCGATCACCGTCTCGCCGCTGGCGGCCAGCTTGCAGGGAGCGGAGCCCGAGTGGGTGTAACGGTCGATATTCTGGTGCAGGCCGTTCATGAATTGCCAGCCCTGCTTCTCACCCATGGTCTGCAGCCAGCCAGCGACGCTCAGGTAACCGGTGCCGGAGGAGCTGGGGTTGGGCATGATCACCTTGCCCTTGTAGATGGGCTTGGTGAGGTCGGCCCAGCTGGTCGGCGCCGGGATCCCCTGTTTCTCCGCCTCTACCTTGTTGAAGCAGATGGCGCTGAAGAAGGCATCCAGACCGATCCAGTGCGGCTCGGCCTTGCTGTCGCGAAAGCGGCTGTCGAGCTTGTCCAGTCCTTTCGGTGCATAGGCATTGAGCATCTGCTGCTGATCGAGCTGCATCAGGCTGGTGGCAGCCAGTCCCCATACCACATCCGCTTTGGGCTGGGCTTTTTCTGCCAGCAAGCGGGCGGTGACCACGCCGGTGGAGTCACGCACCCACTTGATGTTGATGTCCGGATGCTGGCGCTCGAACGCGGTTTTCAGCTCGCTGAGCTGCTCCGGTTCGAAGGCGGTATAGACGGTGAGATCGGTTGCGGCCAGTGCCGGGGCGGTCATGGCAGCCAGCACGGTGGCGGCCAGCAGATGGGTTCCCTGTTTCATCCTCTTCTCCAGTTAAATTGGCTTGGTATAAACCAGATTGGTCGAGAGAGAGGCTAGGGGATCTTTATGACGTGACCGTGACAGCCCCGTGACGTTTTGCCGTGTGCGATTTGCCGTTCCTGATCTGCCCGTGACTAATCCTGGGTATCCACCTCGATCTCCAGACTGTCGTGGCGCCAGTACTCCAGATCGAAGTCGAGCACCCGGCCATGCTGATCGAAGTTGAGTCGCTCGAGGCGCAGGGCGGGCAGACCGGCGGTGGCCCCCAGCGCCTTGGCTACCTCGTCCGGCAGGGCGGTGGGGAAGAAACGTACCTGCATGCGGGCGTAGTGGAGATCGTAATGGGCCTGGTAGATCTCGGTCAGGCTGCCGTTGAGATCCAGCTCCAGCAGGCCGGGCACCCGCTCGGGCAGGCAGTGGTTCTCGCAGTAGCAGATGGCACGCCCGTTGGCATAGCGCAGCCGCTTGAGCAGAAACAGGCTGTCGAACGGTTTGAGCTGCAACTGCGCCATCAACGCGGGCGGTACCGCCTGACGGCTTTTCTCCAGCAGCTCGGTGCGCGGCTCTCCCCCTTGCTCCCGCACTATCTGGTGAAAGTTGGAGGTGCGTCTGGGGTTCAAGCGAAAGCGCGGCGGGGTGACAAACCAGCCGCGGCGATCCTCCCGATAGATAAGGCCGTTTGCCTCCAGCTGCACCAGTGCCTCGCGGATGGTGACCCGGGTGGTGCCATAGAGTTCTCCCAGCAGCCGCTCGGAGGGGAGCTTGTCGTTGGGGGCCAGACCCCCCGCCAGGATCTGGTTGGCGAGGGCATCCTTGATCTGCAGATATTGGGGTTTGCTCATGAAAATCCCTGGTTTTGCAATAAGTTGTGCAATGAGTTGGGCAATGGGCTGGGCACAGGGCAGGTCATCTGCCCGGTCGTTACACGGCAACATCAACATGCATTGGTAGATACCAGCAGCGCCCCTGCTGTTCAGGCTTCCTAGATTATCGCGATCCCGGCGCTGAAAATGAATTTTTTGTTGCACGTAGCGCCACCCCTTTGACCTTGGCGGGGCAGTTACCCACAATGCGCTCATTCTGGTATATACCAAAAGGAGCGAAGTTATGACCCATATTCCTGCGGCCCCCGCCGCCGTCGATTACCTGCTGCTGACCCCGGGCCCCCTCTCGACCACCGCCACGGTGCGCGCCGCCATGCTGCAAGACAGCTGCACCTGGGATGCGGACTACAACCAGGGGGTGGTGGAGCCCATCCGCCGCGAGCTGGTGCGCCTCGCCACCGGCCCTGAATATGAAAGTGACTACAGCGCCGTCTTGCTGCAGGGGAGTGGCAGCTATGTGGTGGAGAGTGTGCTGGGCTCGGCGATAGGCGTCGATGAGTGTCTACTGATCATCAACAACGGCGCCTACGGTGCCCGCATGGGGGAGATGGCCCGCTGCCTTGGCCTGCGCCACCACGAGCTGGACTGCGGCGAGACCACCCGCCCCGAAACCGCCACCATCGAGGCGATGCTGGGGCGCCACCCCGAGATCACCCATCTGGCCATGGTCCACTGCGAGACCACCACCGGCATGCTCAACCCCCTTGAGGAGGTGGCTGCGCTCTGCCAGCG
>NZ_JBFODN010000199.1:0-10140 GCF_040908345.1 Aeromonas sp. R3-1 | reverse complement strand
ATGGTGAGCGACCGGGTTGCCAAGGGGCTGGTGGAGGAGGGGGGGGAGTTCAACCACGGCTTCACCTACTCGGGTCATCCGGTCTCTTGCGCCGTGGCGGTGGCCAATATCCAGCTTATGCAGAAAGAGAGCATAGTTAAGCGAGTGCATGATACTATCGGCCCCTATTTGCAGCGCCGCTGGGCGGAGCTGGCCGATCATCCGCTGGTGGGAGAAACCCGAGGCAAAGGATTGGTCGCCGCGCTGGAAATCGTTGAGGACAAGCAGACCAACCGGCGTTTTCCGGCTCAGGCAAATGCGGGGATGACTTGCCGGGAGTTCTGCTTTAACAATGGCTTGGTGATGAGGGCGGTAGGCGATACCATGATCATATCGCCCCCCTTGGTCATCACCGAGGAACAGGTTGATGAATTGGTCGATCTGGCCAGGCGCAGTCTGGATCTGACAGCCGCAAAGCTGAAGGGTTGAGGCGGGTCGGGCAGGTTGGCATGCGCATACAATTTGCTTAGGAGACAAGGATGATGTCTTTCAAAACAGGAGTGATCGCTGCCTCTGTGGCTCTGGTCATGGCAAGTGCCGGAGCAATGGCTGAAGAGAAGGTGCTGCACGTCTACAACTGGAGCGACTACATAGCGCCGGATACCCTGGATAACTTCCAGAAGGAGACGGGGATCAAGGTGGTCTATGACGTGTTCGACAGTAACGAGGTACTGGAAGCCAAGTTGCTGGCGGGTAGTTCGGGCTACGACATCGTGGTGCCATCCAACCCCTTCCTGGCCAAGCAGATCAAGGCGGGCGTGTTCCAGAAACTGGACAAGTCCAAGCTCTCCAACTGGCAAAACATGGATGTCGACCTGCTCAAGGCGCTCGAGCCGAGCGATCCGGGCAACCAGTACTCCATCCCCTATCTGTGGGGCACCATCGGCTATGCCTACAACGCCGAGAAGGTGAAAGCCGTGCTGGGGGCCGATGCCCCGGTCAACTCCTGGGATCTGGTGTTCAAGCCGGAGAACATGGCCAAGTTGAAAGAGTGTGGCGTCTCCTTCCTCGATTCACCGACCGAAATGCTGCCGGCTGCCCTGCAATATCTGGGCTTCAAACCGGATAGCCAGAAACCGGCCGAGCTGAAGAAGGCTGAGGAGCTGTTCCTCTCCATCCGTCCCTATACCGCCTATTTCCACTCCTCCAAGTACATCTCGGATCTGGCCAACGGCAACCTCTGCGTTGCGGTCGGTTACTCCGGTGACTTGCAGCAGTCCAAGGCGCGGGCAGCCGAGGCCAAGAATGGCGTCGCGCTCACCTACACCATTCCGAAAGAGGGGGCAGGCAGCTTCTTTGACATGATCGCCATTCCGGCGGATGCCAAGAACGTCGAGGCGGCCCACACCTTCATTAACTACCTGATGAAGCCCGAGGTGATCGCCAATATCACCAACGTGGTGCAGTTCCCGAACGGCAACAAGGCGGCGACCCCGCTGGTGGATGAGGCGATCCGCACCGATCCGGGTATCTACCCTGATGCGGCAACCCTGCAGAAGATCTACACCTTCCCGGATCTGCCGGCCAAGGTGCAGCGTCTGATGACCCGCAGCTGGACCAAGATCAAATCCGGCAAGTAAGTAACGAATGCCCCTCCCGGTCCGCAGTTCGGCCGGGAGGGTAGTGATGCCATCCATCCGGATGGGCCGCGCGAATGGATGCGCAGACGGTCAACCACTGAAACAGGAGAACTGACACCGTGAATACAACCAGATTGCTAACCGTAGCGCTGACCATGGGATTGGCGAATGTGGCCCAGGCTGCCCCTGTGCTGCACTTCTACAACTGGTCTGACTATATCGGCGAGACCACCCTCAGCGATTTCCAGCAGGCGACCGGGATCAAGACCGTCTATGACGTGTTTGACTCCAACGAGACCCTGGAAGGCAAGTTGCTGACGGGGCGGACCGGTTACGATTTGGTGGTGCCCTCCAATAATTTCCTGGCCAAGCAGATCAAGGCGGGAGCCTTCCAGAAACTGGATAAATCCCTGCTGCCCAATCTGGCTAACCTGGATCCCGTGCTGCTCAAGCAGCTCGACAAGGTGGATCCGGGTCATCAGTACGCGGTGCCCTATCTGTGGGGGACCAACGGCATCGGCTACAACGTCGACAAAATCAAGGCGGTGCTGGGGGTCGACAAGATTGACTCCTGGGCCACCATCTTCGAACCGGAAAACATGGCGAAACTCTCTCGCTGCGGCGTCGCCTTCCTCGACTCTGCCGACGAGATGATCCCTGCTGCCCTCAACTACCTCGGGCTCGATCCCAACAGTCATGCGACGGGGGATATCAAGCAGGCCGAGGCGCTGCTGCTCAAGGTGCGGCCCTATGTGGCCTATTTCCACTCCTCCAAATACATCGGCGATCTCGCCAATGGTGACATCTGCGTGGCTGCCGGTTTTTCCGGCGACATCCTGCAAGCCGCTGCCCGCGCCGATGAAGCTGGCAAGGGGGTGAAAATTGCCTACAGCATTCCGAAAGAGGGGGGCAATCTCTGGTTCGACATGATGGCGATCCCGTCCGATGCCACCAATGTCAAAGAGGCGCACGCCCTCATCAACTACGTCCTGCAGCCCGAAGTGATCGCCAAGGTCAGCGACTATGTGGGCTACGCGAATCCCAACTCAAGGGCGGGCGAGTTTATGGATGAGGCGGTGCGCAACAATGAGGAGGTATATCCCCCTCAGGCCGTGCTGGAGCGACTCTATGTGCAGGAAGCACATCCCCGCTCGGTACAGCGTCTAATCACCCGGAGTTGGACCAAGATCAAGTCCGGTACCTAACCTTGGTGCCCGTTCGGGGGCGCCAAATCGCTTTTATGGATCGGCCGCAAGGCCGGTATCACGTTGGGGAGTTTGGTAATGGCGATAGCCTCCAGTGCCTACAAGAAAGCCCTCGAGGGCAGTCAGCAGCGCAAAGAAGTGCTGGTGAAAATTGATCGGGTAAGCAAGCAGTTCGACGAAACGCTGGCGGTCGATAACGTATCTCTCAATATTCACAAGGGGGAGATTTTCGCCCTGCTCGGCGGGTCCGGTTCCGGCAAATCGACCCTGCTGCGGATGCTGGCCGGTTTCGAGCGCCCGACCGAGGGGCGGCTGTTCCTCGACGGGGTCGACATCACCGACATGCCCCCCTATGAACGCCCCATCAACATGATGTTCCAGTCCTACGCCCTGTTCCCCCATATGACGGTGGCCCAGAACATCGCCTTTGGCCTCAAGCAGGATGGCCTGCCCAAGGCCGAGATCGATGCCCGGGTGGAGGAGATGCTCAAGCTGGTACAGATGACCCAGTATGCCCGCCGCAAACCGCATCAGCTCTCCGGTGGCCAGCGCCAGCGGGTGGCGTTGGCCCGTTCCCTGGCCAAGCGTCCCAAGCTGCTGCTGCTGGATGAACCCATGGGGGCGCTCGACAAGAAGCTGCGTTCCAAGATGCAGCTGGAGCTGGTTGAGATCATCGAGCGGGTCGGGGTGACCTGCGTCATGGTGACCCACGATCAGGAAGAGGCGATGACCATGGCGGAGCGGATCGCCATCATGCACCTCGGCTGCATCGAGCAGATCGGTAGCCCGATGGATATCTACGAGACTCCGGCCAGTCGGCTGGTGTGCGAGTTCATCGGCAACGTCAACCTGTTTGACGGCCTGCTGGTGGAGGATGAGCAGGACCACGCCACCATCGCCTGCGCCGATCTGGAGCAGCCCATCTACGTGGGTCACGGCATCAGCTCCCGCGCCGAAAACAAGAAGGTGACCTACGCCCTGCGGCCGGAAAAACTGCTGATGAGTCTGCAAAAACCGGAGGAGATCGAGCACCCGGACTTCAACTGGACCAAGGGTGAGGTCTATGACATCGCTTATCTGGGCGGTCACTCGGTTTATCACATCCAGCTGCCCTCGGGCAAAATCGTTCAGGCTTTCATCGCCAATGCCGAACGCCACGGCAAGCGGCCAACCTGGGATGACCAGGTGTTCCTCTACTGGGAAGATGACAGCGGCGTGGTGCTGCAATCATGAAGTTCTTGCAACGACTGAAGCGGGTCGGGGGGCGCCGACTGGTGATTGGCATCCCCTTCTTCTGGCTGTTCCTCTTCTTCCTGCTGCCCTTCGTCATCGTGGTGAAGATCAGTTTTGCGGAAGCGGATGTGGCGATCCCGCCCTACACCGACGTGGTGAGCTGGGCCGACAATCAGCTCACCATCCTGCTCAACATGGGCAACTACCTGCTGCTGCAGGAGGATGAGCTCTATATCGCCGCCTATCTCGGCTCCCTGAAGATGGCCTTCGTTAGCACTTTGCTCTGCCTGCTGATTGGCTATCCGATGGCCTACTCCATCGCTCGGGCCAACAAGGAGACCCAGACCGTTCTGCTGCTGCTGATCATGATGCCGACCTGGACCGCCATTCTGATCCGGGTCTATGCGTGGATGGGGATCCTCAGCAACAACGGCCTGCTCAACAGCGTCTTGCTGGGGATCGGGGTGATCGACGAGCCGCTGCAGATCCTCAACACCAACCTGGCGGTCTATATCGGCATCGTTTACTCCTACCTGCCCTTCATGGTGCTGCCGCTCTACGCCAATCTGGTCAAACATGACCAGAGTCTGCTGGAGGCCGCTTCCGACCTGGGGGCCCGCAACCTGACCCGTTTCTGGCAGATCACGGTACCGCTCTCCAAGAACGGCATTATCGCTGGCTGCATGCTGGTGTTTATTCCGGTGGTGGGAGAGTTCGTTATTCCGGAAATGCTGGGCGGTCCGGAGACCCTGATGATCGGCAAGGTGCTGTGGCAGGAGTTCTTCAACAACCGCGACTGGCCGGTTGCCTCTGCGCTGGCGGTAGTGATGCTGGCGGTGCTGATCATTCCGATCATCCTCTTCAACCGTAACCAGGCCAAAGAGCTGGAGGGCAAGGCATGATGAAGCGTTTCGGTTTTGCCAAACTGATGCTCTGGCTGGGGCTGCTGTTTATCTACCTGCCCATGATCATCATGGTGATCTACTCCTTCAACGCCTCCAAGCTGGTGACGGTGTGGGGCGGCTGGTCGCTCAAGTGGTACTTCGGCCTGCTCGACAACAAGCAGCTGATCGGATCTGTGTTCCGCTCGCTGGAGATTGCCTTCTACACCGCGATCGCCGCGGTGGCGCTGGGGACGGTGGCGGCCTTCGTGCTGACCCGAATTCCCCACTTCCGTGGTCGCACCCTGTTCGGTGGCATGGTGACGGCGCCGCTAGTGATGCCCGAGGTGATCACCGGTCTGTCGCTGTTGCTGCTATTCGTGGCGATGGCCCAGCTGGTGGGCTGGCCCGCCGAGCGGGGCATGCTGACCATCTGGATCGCCCACACCACCTTCTGTACCGCCTACGTGGCGATCGTGGTGTCGGCGCGGTTGCGGGAGCTGGATCTCTCCATCGAGGAGGCGGCCATGGATCTTGGCGCCAAGCCGTGGAAGGTGTTCTTCCTGATCACTATCCCGATGATCGCTCCCTCGCTGGCGGCAGGCGGCATGATGTCGTTCGCCCTGTCGCTGGATGATCTGGTGCTGGCGAGCTTCGTCTCCGGCCCGGGCTCCACTACCTTGCCGATGGAGGTCTTCTCGGCGGTGCGACTCGGGGTGAAACCCGAGATCAACGCGGTGGCCAGCCTGATCCTGTTGTCGGTATCGCTCTTTACCTTCGGCAGCTGGTATCTGATGGCCAGGGCGGAGAAGCGCCGTCGTGCCGAGATCGCTATGACCACTCAGATGCAGGCCGTCGTCTGACGCCATGATAAGATCCGCCTACTCTCGTCAACCAGGAGGATGAGTATGCGGATCTCCCTTTTTAGCGGTCGTGGCACCGAGCTGGTACCCGGCCTCACCAGTGCCATTCACAAGCAACCGATCTCTGTACCAGTTCGCTGTACCTTTGCCGGTCTGGAAGGGGATGAGCAGTGTGACCTGCGCCACCACGGTGGCCCGGATCGGGCGCTCCACTACTATCCGGCCGATCACTATCTCTGGTGGCAGACCTGGCAAACCGCGCTGGGCTTGCCTGCGCCACGTACACCCTGGCAACCTGCCGCCTTTGGCGAGAACCTCTCCGGTCTCGGGCTGACCGAGGCGCAAGCCTGCATTGGCGATGTCTATCGACTCGGTGAGGCGCTGATCCAGATCAGCCAGCCGAGATCCCCCTGCTTCAAGCTCAACCAGCGCTTTGGCTATGGCCAGATGTCCCAGGTGATGCAGCTAAATGGCCGTTGTGGCTGGCTGCTGCGGGTGCTGGAGGAGGGCATGATCGCGCCTGACACGGCCATGGAGCTGGTAGACAGACCCTATCCCGAACTGACGGTGAAGCGCACGGCGGATATCCTGTTCAATCAGGTGCGCAATGAAGCGGATCTGCTGATGTTGCTGGAGAATCCGGCCCTCTCCCCCAACTGGCGCCAGCATGCAGCCGACTGGCTGGAGCATGGCACTGTGGCTGACTGGCAGCGCCGTCTGCTGGGGCCGGCATCCCTGCGCCTGGCCTGACGGCCGGTTGCCGGAATGTCACCAGCTGGCTGCAGTCCGGTAAACGGGTGAAAAGAGTGCTGAATAGTTGAGCGAACAGCACTTTTTTTCCTGCAAAATGCAAAAAAGGCTTGTGTCAGGTCGGGGCTTTCGGTAAATTCCCGTCCCGCAGACATCGGTGTGTAGCGCAGCTTGGTAGCGCACTTCGTTCGGGACGAAGGGGTCGGAGGTTCGAATCCTCTCACACCGACCAAATTTGAAAAGGCCGCTCAATAGAGCGGCCTTTTTGCATTTATCCTTCCTGTTTTCCCGATTTTCTTTAGCTGCTGACCTGTTACCTGGCCAAGTGATCTGACTTGCAGTATGCAGGGTCGAAGCAAGACCACAGACATTAAAAGGGCCACCGCTCGGTGGCCCATCGGTGGAGTCTGATCCTGACTCCGGCACTCTAGATTGTGGCAATCTCGCTATGGGTCTTGTCTATGGTGCCCTCCTTGCGCGCCAGGCGCTTACTCAGATATGCCAGTGCTGATGCCGCAAAGCCTTGAAACTGTGTTGAGGCAGCAAGGCCGCGTGCTTGGGGTACTCACTAATGAAATGTTCTATTCCCTCCATCAGTTGTGCACGTAATGAAATCACGGGCTCATGCCAGGCTTGCAGGCATAGATGGCCGGGGATCAACTGCTCCTGATAATCTTCCAGCAGCTGTTCTGGCCAGGGTTCAATACCGGAATTGCGTTGCAGCAAATAGTGGGCGGCTGGTTCACGGGCATAAATGAACTGAATTTGGGCCAGATCGCGTTGGCATAGCGTTTGACTGTTGATATGACAGGTCAAATATTTTCCCGTTTTCAGATCCAGAAAGTGACCGCGTTGCCGACAGGGAACGATGCGATACCAAGGCAGGGGTGAGGAGAGAGAATACCCCTCAAGCTCCTGTTCCAACCAGTGGCGACACTCAGGTGTCTGCACCTCGTCGAGCATGGACTCGAGCTGTGTCAACAAGGCTCTGGATGGTTTGATGGCCAGTTTCGCACTCATCGCCTGCAATCCTCCCTCTGCACACAATCCCGACTATCAGTATGGACCTTGTTCGGCCAGAGGGGGTAAGGAATCTAATGATTAAAAGTGGATTAGCCGCGTGGTTTTTATGCACTAACTTGGTTCAACCCACCAGATAGGTACCAGTGCCGAAGGCGATGTGGGTGCCCTCTTCGTTGTGCAGCTCCATCCGGGCGACGGCCACCTTGCTGCCAGCCCGGATGATGTGGGCGGTGGCGATAAACTCGTTGCCGCGTCCCGGGCGCAGGTAATCCACCCGCAGATCTATGGTGCCTAGGCGGGCGAAGCGCTCCTTGAGATAGCTGGGGGAGAACTCCTCCAGCTCGTCGATGCAGGAAGCGGCGACGATCATGCCGCCCGCCACATCCAGCAGCGTGGCGGTGACGCCACCATGCAGGATGTTGTGGAAGGGGTTGCCGATCAGCTTGTCGTCCATCTTGATGCGCAGTTCCACCTTGTCGAAGTCGTAGTGGGTCACCTGCATGCCGATCAGCTTGTTGAAGGGCATCTTCTCGGCAAACAGGTTGGCAATGCCACTGAGTGCCATCTTCTTGAGCATCTGTTTCATTCTCTGATCCCAATCCTTGTCATCAAAGCCGAGTAAAAACTCCAGCCAGTCTGCAACAGTTCCTTAACAGTCGCAATGGCAGGTTTATTGTGGGCGGCGGCTGCTTTAGAATGGCGACCCCAAAGGAGAGCCCATGACCGCGATTGCCGAAACCCTGCCAGATCCTCAGCCAGAGAGTCCGCTTGCCCTGCTGCAGGCGGTCTTCGGCTATCAGCAGTTTCGGCCGGGTCAGCTCGAGATCATCGAGCAGATCGTCGCGGGGCGCGATGCGCTAGTGCTCAAGCCCACTGGTGGCGGCAAGTCGCTCTGCTACCAGATCCCGGCACTGCTGCGGCCCGGGCTCGGTGTGGTGGTCTCTCCCCTTATTTCGCTGATGAAGGATCAGGTCGACAGCCTGCGCGCCAACGGTGTAGCGGCGGTCTACATCAACTCGGCCCTCAGTCGGGAGGAGATGATCCAGAACTTCGCCGCCATGCGTCGCGGCGAGATCAAGCTGGTCTATGTCTCCCCCGAGCGCTTGCTGCAGCACGAGTTTATGGATCGGCTGGCCGAGCTGCCGCTCGGGCTGTTCGCCATCGACGAGGCGCACTGTGTCTCCCAGTGGGGCCACGATTTCCGGCCTGAATATGCGGCGCTGGGGCGACTCAAGCAGTGGTTCCCGCAGGTGCCGGTGGTAGCGCTTACTGCCACCGCCGACGAGGCGACCCGCAGCGACATGCTGCACCGGTTGGAACTCAACGATCCCTTTATTCACACCGCCAGCTTTGATCGCCCCAATATCCGCTACAGCCTGGTGGAGAAGTTCAAGGCGGCCGAGCAGCTGCTGCGTTACGTGCAGAGCCAGAAGGGCAACTGCGGCATCGTCTACTGCTCCAGCCGCAACCGGGTGGAGGAGGTGGCCGAGCGGCTATCCCGCCACGGCTGCAAGGCGGCGCCCTATCATGCGGGGCTGCCGCTCGAGCAGCGCCAGCAGACCCAGGATGCCTTCCTCAAGGATGACATCGAGATAGTGGTGGCGACGGTGGCGTTCGGTATGGGTATCGACAAGCCCAATGTGCGCTTCGTGGTGCACTACGACATCCCCAAGAACATCGAATCCTACTATCAGGAGACCGGTCGTGCCGGTCGTGATGGCACCCCCGCCGAGGCGCTGCTGCTCTACGATCCCGCCGATATCGGCCGGGTGCGCCGCCTGCTCGACAACATCGAGAATCCCCAGCAGTTGCAGGTGGAGCAGTACAAGCTCAACGTGATGGCGGCGTTTGCCGAGGCGCAAACCTGCCGCCGTCAGGTGCTGCTCAACTACTTCGGCGAGTACAACGACAAGCCGTGCGGCAACTGCGATATCTGCCTCGATCCGCCCAAAAGTTATGACGGCACCGAAGATGCCCAGAAGGCGCTCTCCTGCGTTTGGCGGGTGGGGCAGAATTTCGGGGTGGGTTATGTGGTGGAGGTGCTGCGCGGGTCGCTGAACCAGCGCATCAAGGATCACGGCCACGACAAGCTCTCGACCTACGGCATCGGCAAGGATCAGAGCCACGAATACTGGATGAGCGTGATCCGCCAGCTGATCCACAAGGGGCTGCTGACCCAGAACATCACCCGCAATCTGGTGCTGCAGCTGACCGAGGCGGCCCGCCCCGTGCTGCGTGGCGAGGTGAAGCTGGAGCTGGCGGTGCCCCGCTTGCAGCCCATCTCCAGCCGCAAGGAGAAGCGCAATGGCCTGCTCGACAACGCCAACTACGACAAGCGACTGTTCAAGGCGCTGCGCGGCCTGCGCAAGCAGATTGCCGAGGATGAAGAAGTGCCGCCCTACGTGGTATTCAACGATGCGACCCTGGTTGAGATGGCTCAACTGATGCCGATGACCGAAGACGAGATGCTGGCCATCAACGGCGTCGGGCACCGCAAGCTGGAACGCTTCGGTGAAGCCTTTATGGACCTGATCATCGATTACTGCCGCCGGTAGGGTCGATTAGG
>NZ_JBFODN010000198.1:0-7983 GCF_040908345.1 Aeromonas sp. R3-1 | reverse complement strand
CGGCTGACCGATAAACTGCCGGATCTGCTGCTTGAAGGCGGCAACCTGCTTGCTGTTGTGGGCAGAGAGGGCCACCACCGGGCAACCGAGGGATTTGCCGAGCTTGCTCTCGTCGATGACGATGCGGCGCTTTTGCAGGATATCCAGCTTGTTGAGCACTACCACCATGGGCAGGCCCAGTTCGCGCAGTTGCAGCGTGAGGTAGAGGGAGCGCTCCAGATTGGCGGCGTCGATGACGTTGAGCAGCAGGTCGGGTTGTTGGCCCTGGGCAAAGCGGCTGGCGATCTGCTCATCCAGACTGCCATCCTGACTGGCCAGGCTATAGATGCCGGGCAGATCCATCAGCTTGAAGTGATGCTCACCCGCGCTGAACTCACCCATCTTCTTGTCGACGGTGACGCCACTCCAGTTGCCTACCTGCTGGCGGGCGCCGGTCAGGGCGTTGAACAGGGAGGTCTTGCCGCTATTGGGGTTACCTACCGTTACCAGGGAATAATTCATACCAGCTCTACCTCTATTTTCTTCTGAACCCGCCGCGCGTGTGGCAAGCCGCTTTGCAGGTTCGACTTCTTGTCTCTGAACCGCTCCCGGTGACGTTTCTTGACCGGAGCGGTAGCCGAACAGGGGGTTATACCGGCTCGACTTCTATTTGCTGGGCCAGACTCTTTTGCATGGAGAGACAGATCCCCTGGCACTGGATCTGGAGCGGGTCCCCCAGGGGGGCGGAGCGCAGATAGATGACTTCAGTCTGGGGCAACAGGCCCATCACCATCAGTTTGCGGCGCAGCGGCCGGGCGAGCTGATTCATATTCTTGATGCGAGCACTCTGTCCCGGTGACAACTGCGTGAGTACCATGACTGACTCCTGAAGTTAAACAATAATAATTCGCTTTTACTTGGGGCATTATAAGCTGTGTCTTCAACTTTTATTTGAGTAAAATCAAACTCCGCTTAGCTAACCCATAAAGTAATGCCATGAGTCACGACAACAACAGCCGCCTCGTTTACAGCACAGATGGCGGCATGATCAAGGAGCAGAGCGCTCCCCAATCCGCCTCCCCCTTCCCCACCGACGGCACAGTGCGCATTCGCCGCGAGACCAAGGGGCGCAAGGGCGCCGGGGTGATCACCATTCATGGCGTACCCGCCGATCAGCAAAAATCCCTGGCCACCCTGCTCAAGAAAAAATGCGGCACCGGAGGCGGTATCAAGGAGGGAGTGATCGAGATCCAGGGGGATAAACGGGACCTGATCAAAACCGAGCTGGAGAAAGCCGGTTTCAGCGTCAAGCTGGTGGGTGGCTGATCCCCTTGTCACTCATGCGGTTTTTCCCTAGAATGCCCGCTCCCATCGAGGGGGAGTAGTCTCGCACGCCGGTGCCATCCATTGCATGAATACCGGTTTGCGACCCTGATCAACATACTTGGTGCCAAATCACCATGGTCAGGGTGATCCATGCCAGCCATGGATTTGACAAGACCTTTGACGGGCCAGTGCCAATACCGGGGACGGATGGCGCAGGCTTGTCTTTGGTTTATAACAATTCCGTCCCCCGGTCATTTTTATGGAAGCCTTGTTAACCTCAACCCTCAGCGTCGCTATTGCCGAAATCGGCGATAAAACCCAGCTGTTGGCGTTGCTGCTCATCTGCCGTTTTCGCAAGCCCTGGCCCATCATCGCCGGCATGCTGGCGGCTACCCTGCTCAACCATGCGGGCGCCGCCTGGATTGGTGAGTTCATCAGCCGCTGGCTCGATCCCAAGATAATGACCTGGCTGGTCGCCATCGCCTTTATCGCCATGGCTATCTGGATTTTGGTGCCGGACAAGATGGATGACGAGGAGAGCTCGCTGGATAAATACGGCCCCTTTATGGCCACCTTCGTGCTCTTCTTTATTGCCGAGATCGGCGACAAGACCCAGATCGCCACCGTGCTGCTGGCCGCCAAATATGACTCGCTGGTACAGGTCATTACCGGCACTACCCTCGGCATGATGCTGGCCAACGTGCCTGTGGTGCTGATCGGCAAGCTGGGGGCAGACAAGCTGCCGCTCAAGGGGATCCGCATCGCCTGCGCCATCCTCTTTGTCGGCCTCGGGGTGAGCACCCTGATCTTTGCCTGATCGACTTTTCCGCTGACCAAGCCCTCCACCTCGGAGGGCTTTTTTGTTTGCTGCTTTGTCTAGTGCGTAATCCGCTGTCGCAACCACCAGCCGCAGAGCCAAGGGGCAGTGCACGGTTGCGGGTGCCTCATGCCATAATGGGGCAAACCTCGTGGAGTCCCCCCATGCACAACGTATCAAGAGAGACGCTTCTCGAATGGGTCAAACAGGGACGGCTGGCGCCAGAGAAGCTGGCGGACGCCCTCACCCTCGCCGATCTTCCCCCCCATCCGGCGCGCTGGCAGTGGCTGTTTGACCGGCTGCTGCTCTGGCTCGGCGCCCTCTGCATCGGGGCTGGCCTCATCTTCTTCGTCGCCTTCAACTGGCAAGAGCTGGGCCGGGTCTCCCGCCTCGCCCTGCTGGAGGCACCGCTGCTCGCCATGCTGCTTCTGCTGTGGCGCAAACCGCTGGGGGATACCCCCCGTCAGGCGCTGCTGCTCGCCATCGCCCTCAATATCGGCGCCCTGCTGGCGCTGGTGGGTCAGACCTACCAGACCGGCGCTGATCCCTGGCAGCTGTTCGCCACCTGGGCGCTGATGCTGGTGCCACTGGCGGTATTTGGCCAAAGCCCCCTGCTCTGGACCTTAAGCTGGCTGCTCGGCCAGCTGGCGCTGGTGCTCTACTGGCGGCTCGGTTTGTTCACGTTCTTCTTTAACTTCGATGAAGAGGGATTGGGCTGGTGCCTTACCCTGCTCAACGCCGCCCTCTGGGGTCTGCTTCTGCTGGCGCCAAACCGCTGGCGCCTGATGCCAAGCTGGCTGGCGGGCCTTGCCGCCGGTCTGGGGGCCACCCTGCTCACCCTGCTGGCGCTGTTTGATGCCGCCTCTGCGCTGGTGTGGCCGCTCTGGCTTGGCTGGCTGGCCGCGGCCTATGCCCTGTGGCACCACAGATTTATCGCCGGACTCGCCATGGGGTGCCTCAGTCTGATTGCCGTCATCCTCGCGGCGCTGGGCAAGTGGATGGAGCCCGACATCAACGGCTTCTTGCTGCTGAGCCTGATTGCCATCGGCCTTTCGGTCACCGCCGCCCGCTGGCTGCAACAACAACGGAGGTCTCATGAGTGATCTGACCCTTTGGCAAGCACTGCAACAGGCCAATCTGGTGGAAGGGGATCAGCCCCGTGATACCCAACCCCACTGGTCGAGCCGCTTTCTGCTCGGGCTGGTGGGCTGGATTGCCGCCCTGTTCCTGCTCTTTTTCCTGTTTCTCACCTTCGAGCAGCTGACCCGCGAGGCCAACAGCGCCCTGCTGCTGGGGGCCGTGCTGCTGGCGGGGGCCTACGCCCTCAATCGCAGCCAAAGCGGCGATCTCTGGGATCAGTTCGTGCTGGCCCTCACTCTGGCGGCCGATGCCTGGCTGCTCTATGGCCTGCTCGATCAGCTGGATCTCCATCACGCCCTGCTCTGGTTTGGGTTGTGCCTGCTGTCCCTTGCCATCGCCGTGCTGTTCGATCACTGGCTGGTGCGGCTGTTTCACAGCGTGGCGGCGGCCCTGCTGCTCACCCTTGGCCTCGCTTGCCTCGGGCTGCAACTGCTGGCCCTGCCGCTGGTGATGGCGGCCATCACCTTCTGCTGGCTGCGGGCAGATAGGGATCCAGAGCGCCACCAGCTCTACCACTCCATCACGCTGGGGCTGGCCCTCTCCCTGCTGGTGCTGGGTCGTCTGCACCACCCGCTGTGGGACGGCGGCAGCAGCGTGCTGGACGAGCTGGGGCTGTCCCGCCTGCCGCTCTGGCTCAATCCCCTGCTCTGCGCCGCCCTGCTGCTGGCGGTGATGGTGAAACTGAGGCTCCCCCTGCTATTTGGCCTGCCACTGGTGCTGATCAGTGCCATCATCCCCGGCATGGGGGCAGGCGCACTGGTGCTGATCCTCGGATTTTATGCCGGCAGTCTGGGGCTGATGACCCTCTCGGCCCTGCTGCTGCTCGGCTATGGCTCGCTCTATTACTACGATCTTGGGCTCACCCTGATGACCAAATCCTGGCTGCTGCTGGGCTCCGGCATCCTGCTGCTGGGTGCCCGCCAGCTGCTCACCACCTTCGCGGCAAGGAGCGACTCATGAAACCCGTCACCCGACAGCTCGCCCTGTTGCTGAGCGGCCTCGCCATCCTGGCAGGCATCAATGCCACCGTCTGGCGCTATGAGCACGCCATGAGCAGCGGCGAAGTGGTGCTGCTGCGGCTCGCTCCGGTCGATCCCCGTTCCCTGATGCAGGGGGATTACATGCGGCTCAACTATGAAATTGCCCGCGAGCTGACCAGCCGCGACGCCCAAACTACTCAAAACAAGGGCAGCGACACCCTGGTGATCCGCCTCGATGCCCATCAGGTGGCCACTCTGGTGGCCGATGGCAAACCGGATCGACTCGCCAGCGATGAGCGGCTATTGCAGGTGCACCAGAGCGAGCGGCAGTGGCAGATTGGCCCCGATGCCTACTTCTTTGAAGAGGGCACGGGAGAGCAGTACGAAGCGGCCCGCTACGGCGAGTTCCGGCTGCAAGCCGATGGCAAGACCCTGCTGGTGGGGCTGCGGGATGAGGCCTACCAGCCCATCGGGCAGATCCGCGCCCGCTGGTAACGGCAGTGAGTGGCTATTTACTCTGTTCATGGTCACACTCAAGGGAAGGTTGATCGCTAAGGATGTTCCCAATGAGGATATGGCTGATCTGTCATCTGTTGCTGCTCTGCTGGGCCTCGACGGCCCGGGCTGATCTGGGCAAGCTCGAGTACCTCACCGAAGAGTACCCCCCCTACAACTTCAGCGATCCGCAAGGCCAGCCCACCGGTCTTGCGGTCGATCTGCTGCAGATGATCTGGCAACACAGCGGCGTGACACCCCAGCCGGTGCGCATCCTGCCCTGGGCGCGGGGTTATTACTTGCTAACCCAGAAGCCCAACGTGGTGCTCTTCTCCACAGCCCGCACCCAGGCGCGGGAGGATCTCTTCAAGTGGGTATGCCCCATCGGCTACTCGGAGTACATACTGCTGGGCCGCAAAGCGCAGAACATCACCCTGACCGCCTTCGATCAGATGAGCCAATACAAGATCAGCGCCGTGCGCTCGGACGCCGCCGAGCAGCTGCTGCTCAACAACGGCATGGATGACAACAACATCATCCCGGCCAACCGCCTGTCGCAGGGATTGAAGATGCTGCTCTCCGGCCGCGCCGACCTGCTCGCCACCAGCAAGCTGGCGGGATATGACGCCATCCGCGAACTGAAGCTGAGCAGCGACGACTTCAACGTGGCCATGGTGCTGAGCGCCGAGCAGCTCTGCTATGCCTTCAGCCGTCAGGTGCCCGACAGCGAGATCACCCTCTTTCAGCAGGGCCTGACCCGCGCCCTCGCCTCGGAAGAGTTTCGCAAATTGCAGGCCAAATACCTGCCGGTGCGCTGAGCACTCACTCACCCGACGGGCAGCAGTTCGCTGCCCATTTTATTGATGAAAGATGCAATAGAGGTGGCTAGCTATTCCCGCCGCAAGCAGTCAAACTGGCCTACATAGTTGATTGCGAAGGATCTTTCCCGTGCGGACATGGCACCTACCTCATCTGCTACTGCTCTTGTGGGCCACCTTCGCGCAGGCCGATCCGGGCAAACTCGAGTATCTGAGCGAAATCTCTCCCCCGTTTAATTTCAGCGACCAACAAGGGATGCCGACCGGATTGTCGGTGGAGCTGATGCAGCTTATCTGGAAAGCCCGCGGCGTGTCGCCCCAGCCAATCCGCATTATGCCCTGGGCCCGGGGCTACAACTTGTTGCAACAAAAACCCAATGTGGTGCTGTTTGCCACCGCCCGCACCCCGCAGCGGGAGGCACTCTTCAAGTGGGCCTGCCCCATCGATCACTCGGAGTTTGTGCTGCTGGGGCGTAAGGCGGACAACATCACCCTCGGCTCGGAGGCCGAGATCAGCCGCTACAAGGTCGGCGTGGTGCGCTCTACCGTCTCCAAACAGCTGCTGCTCGAACGCGGTATCGATGAGCGCCAGCTGATGCTGGCCAACCGTCTCACCCAGGCGGCCAAAATGCTCACCTCAGGTCGCGCCGATCTCTTTGCGACCAACAAGCTGGCGGGCTATCAAACCCTGCAGCAGCTCGGCTTCAAGCCGGATGACTTTCATGTCGCCTTCGTGCTGGATGCCAGACCGCTCTGCTACGCCTTCAGCCGTCAGGTGCCCGACAGCGAGGTCGCCCTCTTTCAGCAGGCGCTGACCCACGTCGTCGCCTCGGCGGATTTCTCGGCCCTGCAAGCCAAATACCTGCCGCTGCGCTAACGCCCTGATCACCGCCGACATAGGACGCGGGATGGCAACGTGCGCCCGCGCTTTTTTGCCAAACATGCTCCGTCGCCTTGGCGAAATCGGCCAGCTTGGTCACACTTGAGCAGATATTCCCTTGATCAGGATGGCAAAAATGAAACCATGGATTGGATTGGCCGGGGCGCTGCTGGCCACCCTCGCACAGGCGAGTCCTGAGCTCGGCAAACTGCACTACATCACCGAAGAGTACAAACCCTACAACTATGCCGATGCCAGCGGCGCCCCCACCGGCCTCGCGGTCGAACTGCTGCAACTGGTATGGAAAAAGACCAATACACCGGCGCAGCCCATCACCATCATGCCGTGGGCGCGTGGTTACTACCTGCTGACCCAAAAGCCCAATGCGGTGCTCTTCTCCACCGCCCGCACCCAGGCACGGGATCCCCTGTTCAAGTGGGCCTGCCCCATCGGGTATGCCGAGATCGTGCTGGTGGGGCTGGCCGATCGCAATATCACCATCACCAAGCTCGACGATGCCAAGGCGTTCAATATCGGGGCGGTGCGAGCCGATGTGGGGGAGCAACTGCTGCTCAACAACGGCTTTGACGAGACCAAACTGATGGCCGCCAACCGGCTGGCACAGGCGCTCAAGATGCTCACCTCAGGCCGGGTCGATCTGGTCTCCACCAACAAGACCACCATGGAGCAGCTGATCGTCGAGCAAAAACTCGACCCCGCCCGCTTCAAGGAGCAGTGGGTGCTGAGCTCGGAGCAGTTCTGCTTCGCCTTCAGCCATCCGGTGAGCGACGAGCTGGTCAAGGAGTTCCAGACCGGCTTGACCCAGGTGTTGGCGAGCAGCGAATACCCGCTGCTGCACAGCAAATACTTCCCTACCCCCGCCGCCAAATAGCGGCGTCGAACGCCAACAACAAGGGGCCCACCGCGGGCCCCTTCGCTTTTTACCGTTTGCGCTCCCCTCTTTTTCCTTTTGCGTCCCCCTCGCGGCGTCACACCACCGCCCCGCCACGACCAAATCCCGGCAAGCAACAACTAATCACTAATTAATAAAAGTTTGTGCCAGCGCAAAAAATCACTCTTTTCTGATAGTTATCTCATCAAAACCATAGATAAGACCACTCTGGCTCCGTAATATGGCGACGGGCGTCTGTTGACCCCTTTTCCGAGATCAATGGTCAACGGCGCAATCTGGTAGCGACAGTCAGGGGCGGTAGCCACTTTAGCGGAGACCAGCCGGTCTCCCGCGCCTGCGCCAAGGTAACCGTCCCCTCTCCCCTTGCGGGAGAGGGCTAGGGTGAGGGGGTCGGTAACGTCATTGCTTGGCGAAATATCGCCGTCTAATTGGCATGGCTTCGCCATGCAGGACACGAGGACTCCGTCCTCGACGAGGTTTCGCCGCCACTGCGCGGCTTGGCGAGTGACTTTGGAAAGACCCAAAGTCACCAAAGGTCTAATCCCCCACTTGTTCGCCCTCCTGCGTCGGATTCCCTCGGTTCACCCGTTTGTCCCACGGCACGCGCCGATGGGCCATCCATGGCCCAGCGGCGC
>NZ_JBFODN010000197.1:0-11934 GCF_040908345.1 Aeromonas sp. R3-1 | reverse complement strand
GCACCCAAGCTTTCAAATCTTCCATCACCAGACGGGAGAAGCGCTTCTCCTTGAGGGAGTCGGCCATCCAGGTGCAGAGAAAGTGGCTCTCTTGGGCCGGAGTGCGCTTGCCCGCCTTTTGCTCGGCGGTGCGGGCCAGTTCGGCCAGGCTCTGGGTGGCCATCTCGAACAGGGCCTGATTGTAGGTCGGAGAGGTCATAAGCAATCCTTCAGTTGACCACCAGGGGCCAACACCGATGACAGAGATGGCAAAGGCGCCAGTGGCGCCTTTGCGGTTCAATAGAGCAACAGCCCGCTTTATTTCGGCTGACGGGGCTTCTTGGCGGCGGCCAGACGCTTGAGGCGCTGACCCTGCAGCTTGGCTTCGGCCATCACCTGGGCCACGGCGTTATCTTCACGCTGCGGACGCTTGCCGAAGCGGCGACGCTCTTGCAGCTGTTTGATCAGCTCGTCACGGCTGCTCACCTCATAGCCCGGTACCATGATGCGGCGGATCTTCTGGCCGATCAGGGCCTCGATCTCCAGCAGGGGGCGCTCCTCTTCACGGCTGACGAAGGAGATGGCCATGCCGCGCTTGCCGGCACGACCGGTACGACCGATGCGGTGCACGTAATCTTCCGCCAGGAACGGCAGATCATAGTTGACCACGTATTCCAGGTCCGGGATGTCCAGACCACGGGCGGCCACTTCGGTGGCGACCAGTACCCGTACCTTGCCTTCCATGAATTCGCGCAGGGCGCGGCGACGGTTGCCCTGGGCCTTCTCGCCATGGACAACGGCGGACTTGATGCCGTCGAGGTTCAGCTCCTCGACCAGCACATCACAGCTCTCGCGGGTACTGGCGAACACCAGCACCTGCTGCCAGTTCTGCTTGCCAATCAGCTCTGAGAGCAGCTCGCGCTTGCGCTTCTGCTCGACCGGATAGACGGTGTGGCTGACGGTGTCGGCGGTGGAGTTCTGCTTGTTGACGCTGACGATCTGCGGTCTGTCCAGCATCAGGTTGGCCAGCTTCTTCACCGCGTCGGAGAAGGTGGCGGAGAAGAGCAGGTTTTGACGGGTCTTGTTGACCGCTTGCAGGATCTTCTGCACATCGGCACTGAAGCCCATGTCGAGGATGCGATCCGCTTCATCCATCACCAGACACTCGACGCCAGAGAGGCTGAGGTTGCAGGCGGTGAGGTGCTCCAGCAGACGGCCCGGGGTGGCCACAATGATGTGAGCGCCCGCTTTGAGCTTCTTGGCCTGCACGTCCTGCTTGCCACCGCCGACGATGGTGATGGTGGTGATATCGAGATACTTGGCGAAGTCATTGATGTTGCTCGCCACCTGAGCCGCCAGCTCGCGGGTCGGGGTCAGGATCAGCACACGGGCGTTGGAAGGCTGGACCGGAGCCGGATTGTCTACCAGACGCTGCAAGATGGGCAGGGCGAAGGCGGCGGTCTTGCCGGTACCGGTCTGGGCGCTGGCCAGCACATCGCGGCCACGGCGAATGGCCGGGATCGCCTGTTGCTGCACAGGGGTCATCTCCTGATAACCGCAATCTGAGACAGCACGCAAAATCTCGGGGGCAAAATCGAACGATTCAAATCTCATAATGGGTTCCTGTGTTCCAGCTGGGCTGTGTTTGGCTTGGTTAGCTCGGCATGAGCGAGACGGAGGTTGTAACCACCGACGGCTGCGCCTGACATCAAGTCAGAGAGTGAGCCGGAAAATGGCGGGCGCGAAGTGTAACAGATAGACGTCACAAATTCTGCCTCAAATGGTTGTCCTTTTCTCATCCTTTGTGGTGTGAATGGCGGTTGAAAGCAATCATTTGACTCCCAAATGCCAAGCTTGGAGGTGTGGGCTAACGGTTTTGGGCAAGGACGAGAGGGATATCAATGGAACTGGAACAGTTAAAACGCCAGCTGGAGCAGCTTGGCGAGCGCAATGACAGCATGCAGCAGGCACGCCAGCGCAAGCTGCTCAATATCACCCGCGACACGGGGGAGTTGCTGTCAGTGCTGGTGCAGACCCGTGGGGCGCAGGCGGTGCTGGAGATCGGCACCTCCAATGGTTATTCCACACTCTGGCTGGCAGAAGCGGTGCGTCGGTTGGAGGGGCACGTGACCACCATTGAGCTGGATGAGGATAAGCGCGTGCTGGCCCATGACAATTTTCAGAGGGCAGGGCTGGCCCCTTGGGTAACCTTGCTGGCAGGGGATGCGAGTGAGCTGTTACCGACCTTGCCGCAAGCCGGCTATCAGCTCATCTTCCTCGATTCGGATCGTCAGCACTACCGGGCATGGTGGCCGCAGCTCCGCCGCCTGCTGGCACCCCGTGGCCTGCTGGTGGTTGATAACGCCATCTCCCATCGCAGCGAGATGGAGGAGTGGATGAACGAGGTCGGGCAGGACCCGGCCTTTGCCACCTCGCTGGTGCCGGTCGGCAAGGGGGAGTGGCTGGTGGTGCGTGTGTAGGGAGAGTGAGTATGGAATTGAACACCATGGAGCCAAAAGCAGTGGTAGAGGCCTATTGGCAGGAGATGCAGAGCAATGACTTTGCGAAGGCGGCAAGCTGGCTGGGAGATGATTTTTTCTGTGACTGGCCCCAATCGGGAGAACGGATTGTGGGGCGAGAGAATTTTATTGAGATCAATCGTCGCTACCCCGCAGCTGGCCTGTGGCGCTTCGAGATTGTCCGTCTTCTGGCACAAGGGAGTGAGGTGGTCAGTGAGGTGCTGGTCAGCGATGGGGTCGTAAATGCTCGCGCCATCACATTTCACCATGTTGCGGAAGGTAAAATTCAACAGCAGACCGAGTATTGGCCCGATGAGTATGCCGCGCCAGAATGGCGCAGTTCTTGGGTTTGTCCGATGCCAAAGAGTTAGCCATCGCTATTCACTGGCGGCATGTCAAAGAAATCAGCCTCGCATTGGCGAGGCTGATTGTGAAAGTGCATCACGGTCTTGGCCGGTCGGATCAGACCGCCAGATAGTCCATGATCCCTTCGGCCGCCTTGCGCCCTTCGTAGATGGCGGTCACCACCAGATCGGAGCCACGTACCGCGTCGCCACCGGCGAACACCTTGGGGTTGCTGGTCTGGAAGGCATACTCCGCCTGCTCGCGGGCCTTGATGCGATCCCGGTTGTCGAGCTCGATGCCGAACTCCGCCATCCAGGGCTGGGGGTTGGGCTGGAAGCCAAACGCCATCACCACCGCATCGGCAGCCAGCACCTGCTCGGAGCCCTCGATGATCACCGGATTGCGGCGGCCATTGGCGTCGGGTTCACCCAGCTCGGTGCTCACCACCTTGATGCCGACGGTGCGACCATGGGCATCCAGCTCGACCGCTACCGGTTGCAGGTTGAACATGAATTCAACCCCCTCCTCGCGGGCGTTTTTCACCTCCCGCTTGGAACCCGGCATGTTCTCCTCGTCGCGGCGATAGGCACAGATCACCTTGGCGGCCCCCTGACGGATGGCGGTACGTACACAGTCCATGGCGGTATCGCCACCGCCCAGCACCACCACCTGCTTGCCGGCGAAGTCGATATAGTCGGCTTGCGCCTTCTCAAAGCCCAGCAACCGGTTGGCGTTGGCGATGAGGTAGGGCAGGGCATCATAGACGCCCGGCGCCTCTTCGTTGGCAAAGCCGCCCTTCATGTACTTGTAGGTGCCTACCCCGAGGAAGACCGCATCGAACTCGCCGAGCAGATCGGCGAAGGTGACATCACGGCCCACCTCGGTCTCGAGACGAAACTCCACGCCCATCCCCTGGAATATCTCGCGGCGACGCTGCATCACCTCTTTTTCCAGCTTGAAGGAGGGGATACCGAAAGTGAGCAGGCCACCGATCTCCGGATACTTGTCAAACACCACCGGGGTGACACCGTTGCGCGCCAGCACGTCGGCACAGGCGAGACCAGCCGGGCCTGCGCCAATAACGGCGACCCGCTTGCCGGTCTTGACCACGTTCGAGAGATCGGGCTTCCAGCCCATCTCGAACGCCTTGTCGGTGATGTACTTTTCGATATTGCCGATAGTCACCGCACCGAAGCGATCGTTGAGGGTGCAGGAGCCCTCGCAAAGGCGATCCTGCGGGCAGACCCGACCGCACACTTCCGGCAGGCTGTTGGTCTGGTGGGAGAGCTCCACCGCCTCCAGAATGCGCCCCTCTTTGGCCAGTTTCAGCCAGTTGGGGATGTAGTTGTGGACCGGACACTTCCACTCGCAGTAGGGGTTGCCGCACTCGAGGCAGCGATCCGCCTGCATCTGTACCTGCGGCTGATTGAAGGACTCGTAGATCTCCACAAACTGGATTTTGCGGATCTTGAGTGGCTTCTTGGGCGGGTCGACCCGCTGGACATCGATAAACTGAAATACGTTCTGGCTCATAGGGTTCCCTCCTTATTGCGCCTGGATTCTGAGTTCTGCACTGGAACGGCTGGTGTGACCCAGCAGCGATTTCACGTCGCTGGACTTGGGTTTGATCAGCCTGAACTTGGGCACATAGGAGTCGAAGTTGGCCAGGATCTCCTCGGCGCGCGAGCTGCCGGTCTCATTGAGGTGCGCCGTGATGATGCCGCGCAGGTGCTCCTGATGGATGGCGAGATCCGCCACGTCCAGCAGTTCCACCAGCTCGGGGTTGGTGCGCTTGGCGAAGTTGCCGCACTCGTCGAGCACGTAGGCAAAGCCGCCGGTCATGCCCGCCGCGAAGTTGACGCCGGTCTGACCCAGTACGGTGACGATACCGCCGGTCATGTATTCACAGCCGTTGTCGCCAATCCCCTCGACTACCGCCAGGGCGCCGGAATTGCGCACCGCGAAACGCTCGCCGGCAGTGCCTGCGGCGTAGAGTTTGCCGCCGGTGGCGCCGTAGAGGCAGGTGTTGCCGATGATGGCCGCTTCATGGGATTTGAACGCCACGCCGACATGGGGCTTGATCACCAGCTTGCCGCCGGTCATCCCCTTGCCCACATAGTCGTTGGCGTCACCGGTGAGGATCATCTCAAGGCCGCCTGCGTTCCAGACGCCGAAGCTCTGGCCTGCGGTGCCGTTGAAGTGCACTTTGACCGGATCCGCAGCCATCCCCTGATTGCCGTGACGTTTGACGATCTCGCCCGAGAGGCGCGCACCCACCGAGCGGTCGGTGTTGCGAATGTCGTAGCGGAACTCGCCGCCGCTTGAGGTTTCCACCGCTTCCAGCAGATCTTCCACCATTTTCAGGTTGAGCGGCCCCTTGTCGAAAGTGGGGTTGTGCTGCTGGCTGAACAGGCTGGAGCCTGCCGGAGCTACCGGACGGGCCAGAATACCGGAGAGATCCAGCTTGGCCTGACGAGCGGTGAGGCCGGGCAGGGCTTCCAGCAGATCGGTGCGGCCAATCAGGTCGGTCAGCTGGGTGACGCCGAGCTGAGCCATCAGCTCGCGGGTCTCTTCGGCGATGAACTTGAAGTAGTTCATCACCATCTCCGGCAGGCCGGTAAAGTGCTCGCGACGCAGCTTCTCATCCTGAGTGGCAACGCCGGTGGCGCAGTTGTTCAGGTGGCAAATACGCAGGTATTTGCAACCGAGCGCCACCATGGGGCCGGTGCCAAAGCCGAAGCTTTCGGCGCCGAGGATGGCCGCCTTGATGATGTCGAGGCCGGTCTTGAGACCGCCATCCACCTGCAGCCGCACCTTGTGGCGCAGACCGTTGGCGACCAGCGCCTGCTGGGTTTCAGCCAGACCCAACTCCCACGGGGAGCCGGCATATTTGACCGAGGTGAGGGGGCTCGCGCCAGTGCCGCCGTCATAACCGGAGATGGTGATGAAGTCGGCATAGGCCTTGGCCACGCCGCAGGCGATGGTGCCGACGCCAGGCTCGGAGACCAGTTTCACCGACACCAGACAGCTTGGGTTGATCTGCTTGATGTCGAAGATGAGCTGGGCCAGATCCTCGATGGAGTAGATGTCGTGGTGCGGCGGCGGTGAGATCAGGGTCACGCCGGGCACGGAATAACGCAGCTGGGCGATCTGGGCGGTGACCTTGTCACCGGGCAGCTGGCCCCCTTCGCCGGGCTTGGCCCCCTGAGCCACCTTGATCTGCACTACATCGGCGTTCATCAGGTAGTGGGGGGTGACGCCAAAGCGGCCGGAAGCGACCTGCTTGATGCGGGAGTTCTTCTCGGTACCGAAGCGCTTGGGATCTTCGCCACCTTCGCCGGAGTTGCTCTGACCACCGAGGCGGTTCATGGCGACTGCCAGTGCCTCGTGGGCCTCAGGACCGAGGGCACCGATGGACATGGCGGCGGAGTCGAAGCGGGGGAACAGCTTGTCGGCCTGCTCAACCTGATCCAGTGCGACCGGATTGTCGATTTTCTTCAGGGCAAGCAGATCGCGCAGGGTGGCAACCGGGCGCTCGTTCACGAGACGCGCGTACTCCTTGTAATCGGCATAGTTGCCGGAGCGCACCGCCGCTTGCAGGGTCTGCACCACATCCGGGTTGTAGGTGTGGTACTCGCCGCCGTGGACGAACTTGAGCAGGCCGCCGTGGGGGAGGGGCTTGCGCATCAACCAGGCCTGACGGGCCAGATTGTGCTGATCCTGCTGGATGTCGGCAAAATCGGCACCCTGAATACGGCTCGATACGCCGCGGAAGCAGGTATCGACCACCGACTTGGCCAGACCCACAGCTTCAAACAGCTGGGAGCAGCGGTAGCTGGCGACCGTGCTGATGCCCATCTTGGACATCACCTTGTAGAGCCCCTTGTTGATGCCGTTGCGGTAGTTGACCATGGCCTGGCGCAGGGACATGGTGAGCACGCCCTCTTCAACCTGTTTGGCCAGGGTTTCGTAGGCGAGATAGGGGTAGATGGCGGTCGCGCCAAAGCCCAGCAGCACCGAGAAGTGGTGCGGGTCACGGCAGCTTGCGGTCTCCACCAGAATGTTGGCGTCGCAGCGCAGGTTGTTGTCCACCAGGGTGCGCTGCACTGCACCCACCGCCATGGCGGCCGGGATCGGCAGAGTGTCGGCGCTGATATCGCGATCCGACAGCACCAGCAGCACGGTGCCACTCTTTGCGGCGGTTTTGGCCTCATCACAGATGCGCACGATGGCCGCTTCCAGCCCCTCTTCGGGCTTGAAGTTGAGGCTGATCACCTGATGACGGTAGTACTCACCTTCCAGTGCCAGCAGTTGGTGGAAGTCGGAGTAGAGCAGGATCGGCGACTGGAACAGCACCCGGTGGGCGTGGCCGAAGGTCTCGTTGAAGACGTTCTGCTCGCGACCGATACAGGTGGCCAGCGACATCACGTGGTTTTCCCGCAGCGGGTCGATGGGCGGGTTGGTCACCTGGGCAAACATCTGGCGGAAGTAGTCATAGAGGGTACGTGGGCCGGAGGAGAGCACAGCCATCGGGGTATCATCCCCCATGGAGCCCACCGCCTCCTGACCATTTTCACCGAGAACCCGGATGATCTGATCCAGCTCCTCGAAGGAGTAGCCAAACAGCTTCTGATAGGTTTTCAGCTGGTCGTCGGCAAATTCGCGGCGGCCAGTCTGGCTGTCGTCCATCTGCTCGAAGGGGACCAGTCGGCGGCAATGTTTATCCATCCACTGCTTGTAGGTGTGGCGGTTCTTGAGATCGTCATCGATCTCGAAGCTTGTCCACACCTTGCCGTTGCTGGTATCCACCACGAACAGCTCGCCCGGGCCGACTCGGCCCTTCTCCAGCACTTCGTCCGGGGTGTAGTCCCAGGTGCCGACCTCGGAGGCGAGGGTGATGAACTTATCCTTGGTGATGACGTAGCGGGCCGGACGCAGGCCGTTGCGATCTAGTGCGCAGGTGGCGTAGCGACCGTCGGTCATGACGATACCGGCCGGGCCATCCCACGGCTCCATGTGCATGGAGTTGAAGTCGTAGAATGCGCGCAGGTCGTCATCCATGTTCGGGTGTTTTTGCCATGCAGGCGGGATCAACAAGCGCATGGCGCGGAATAGGTCCATACCACCGGCGAGGAAGAGATCCAGCATGTTGTCGAGGCTGGAGGAGTCAGAGCCGGTGGTGTTGACGAAGGGAGCCGCTTCCTGCAAATCGGGGATCAGCGGTGTCGCAAATTTGTAGCTGCGCGCTTTGGCCCACTGGCGGTTGCCGGCGATGGTGTTGATCTCGCCGTTGTGGGCCAGATAGCGGAACGGCTGGGCCAGCGGCCAGCGCGGGCTGGTGTTGGTGGAGAAACGTTGGTGGAAGACGCAGATGGCCGCCTGCATACGGATGTCGGCGAGATCCAGATAGAAGCGCGGCAAGTCCACCGGCATGCACAGCCCTTTATAGACGGTGACCAGGTTGGAGAGACTGACCACATAGAAGTAGTCGTCGTTGACGCGCTTTTCGATGCGGCGACGCACGATATAGAGACGGCGCTCGAGATCCTTGTCGACCCAGCCGGGCGGGGCGTTGACAAAGACCTGTTCAATGCTGGGCAGGGAGGCCTTGGCGATGGTACCCAGTACGTTGGTATCGACAGGCACCTTACGCCAGCCGACCAGACTCAGGGTCTCTTTTTCCAGCTCTTCGTCGATGATGTCGCGGGTCTGCTGGGCCAATACGGGGTCAGGGTTGAGAAACAGCATGCCGACCGCATAGTTGCGGCCAAGGTGCCATCCTTTCTCCTCGGCGACAGCTCTGAAGAAGCTGTCCGGTTTTTGCAGCAGCAGACCGCAACCATCGCCGGTCTTGCCATCGGCGGATATCCCGCCGCGGTGCTGCATGCGAGCCAATGCTGACATCGCGAGACGGACAAGCTTGTGGCTGGCTTCCCCTTCCATGTGGGCCAACAGGCCGAAGCCACAGTTATCCCTCTCCAGCTTTGGATCATATAGTGACATTGCATTTCTCCCTTGCTCGGCCTTGTATCGCACAGTCATCACCTGACTGCATAAATTGCGATTGGCTCTTGTGGTTCCGTCTGCCTGACGTGGCGAATCTCCAAACTAATGGGATTTTCTGGCGAGGTCAATCGCAGGTCAGGTTTGTCTTCATGGTTACATTCGCATAACAAAATGTCGGGTTAGGGGGATTCGCTCGCAGTTATGGAGTGTTTATTCCGTGTGGTTTGATTTTGTTGGTTAAATATATCGCCATTGACGGGCTCAATGGTGCGCTCGGCGACGATGGGCGAATGTAGTAATTTTACCAACCCGATGTGGCCGACAGCGGAAGGGATCACATTTTCACTATCCCATGCTTGCAATTGTGTGCTGTCGGGTCTCTTTGAATTTTTCATTGTTCAACAGTGGGTTATCAGGTCTCATTTTCATATGGATGTTTACTGTTTGAATCATCAAAGAACTGTAAAAATCCTTTTTTTGCGCTTTTTCTCTATATTTATTCAAAATTGGTCGGGTATTTATATGTTTTACCCTCTCCGCTAGCTTGATCCAGCTCAGCCCCTGTTTTGCGCAAGCTCGTACAATGGCGCTCCTTTAGCGGAGGTGTCATGCAGTTACACGAACTCGTCAATACATTCGGTCAGGATCTCAAGCAGCGTCATGGTCAGAAGATCCACAAACTCTCCATCCACGGGGCCTTCACCTGCCCGAACCGTGACGGCACCCTGGGCCGTGGTGGCTGCACCTTCTGCAACGTATCCTCTTTTGCCGACGAGTCGGCTCAGCAACTCTCAGTGGTGCAACAACTGCTGGCTCGCCGGGACGAAGTCACCCGTGCCAAGCGCTATCTTGCCTACTTTCAGGCCTATACCAGTACCTATGCCGAGGTCGAATATCTGCAGCGGATGTATGAAGAGGCGCTGTCAGTGAGCGATATGGTGGGGCTCTGTGTGGGCACTCGCCCCGATTGCGTACCGGATGCGGTGCTGGATCTGTTGGCGGGCTATCAGGCCCGGGGCTACGAGGTGTGGCTGGAGCTCGGGCTGCAAAGTGCCAACGACAAGACCCTGCAACGGATCAACCGCGGCCACGGTTATGCCGCCTATGAGGATGCGGTAAGACGTGCCCATCAGCGCGGCATCAAGGTATGTGCTCATCTGATCGTCGGCCTGCCGGGCGAAGTGCCGATGGACAGCCTCGATACCCTGCATCGCATCGTTGAGATCGGTGTTGAGGGGATCAAGTTGCATCCGCTTCATGTGGTTGAGGGTAGTACTCTTGGCAAGGCATGGCAGGCGGGGCGCCTTGAGGTATTGACGCTGGAGCAGTATGTGGAGGCGGCCGTTGCCATGATCCAGCACACGCCGCCCGAGGTGGTGTATCACCGGATTTCGGCCTCCGCGCGCCGTCCAACCCTGTTGGCGCCAGCCTGGTGTGAAAATCGCTGGACGGCCATGGCGGACATTGCCAAAGCACTCTCATTGAACGGCCCGCAAGGTCACGCGTTGGGCAGACCCTTCATACTTCCTGACCTATAATTGAGCGCCAGATTATTATTTTCACGTAAAACATAGGGTTATATAAAAAACTTCATACCCTAAACTATAGTTTTGCTACGTGCCGGTTGATATAGTGGTGCGCCATAATAAATGCCATTATCAATTAACTCCGACATTCACCCTGATTGCAGTGTTAGCATGGTGTTGATGAGCCGATTATTTTTACCAATAACGAATCATGCCGCCATTGCTGCTGTGCCGGGAAATTGGCGATGAGTGTCGCGATCTATCTGGACAGGTTTATCCCCTGATCAGTCTCATCAGCGGGAAGGCCACTCGGTTTTAGCGTGGCTATAGCAGGGAAATATGAGCGATGAACGCTCTTATCTACCTCATTTATGCAGTGACAGGATGCTATGCAAGCAGAAACAAGTCGTATTGATGAGTTATTGGAGTGTCTGGTCTTCTTGACCCGTTTTTATGGTGTGCCCAACAGCCAGGATGCCCTGACGACCGGGTTGCCACTGGTCTCCGGACGCCTGACTACCGCACTCTTTTGCCGTGCTGCCGAGCGGGGCGGGTTATCCGCCCGTGAAGTGATCCAGCCACTGGCCGATATTTCTCCCTTGCTGCTGCCTTGCGTATTGCAGATGCGCAGTGGTGGCGCCTGCATTTTGCTGGAGTGGAACGAAGATCGCAGCCAGGGGAAAGTGATTTTCCCGCAGGCTGGTGATGCCGCGCAATGGCTGACCGCAGCCCAATTGGGTGATGAGTATCTGGGGCGCCTCTTCTATGTAAAGAAGCAGTTCAAGTTTGACGAGCGCTCTCCCAAGGTGCTGGAAACCCGTGATGGACACTGGTTCTGGAGCACCTTGTTCGAATCCCGCGGTATCTATCGCGATGTGCTGATCGCCTCCATTCTTATCAACCTGTTTGCCATTGCCAGCCCTCTTTTCACCATGAACGTCTATGACAAGATTGTGCCCAATCTGGCGTTTGATTCACTCTGGGTGCTGGCGGTCGGGGCCATGGTGGTCTTCACCTTTGATTTTGTGATGCGGCAGTTGCGCAGTTACTTTATCGATATCGCTGGCAAAAAGTCTGATGTGCTGCTATCCGCCAAGATTTTCGCCAAGGTGATGGGCATGCGGATGGAATCTCGTCCCGCTTCCACTGGCGCGTTCGCCAAACATCTGCAGGAATTTGAATCGGTGCGGGAGTTTTTCACCTCCGCAACGGTTTCTACTCTTATCGATCTCCCTTTTGCCGTCTTCTTCCTTTTTATTATCTGGATGTTTGCAGGCGTGATGGTGGTGGTCCCCATCGTCGCCATGCTGATCCTCATCGCCTACAGCTTTTATATTCAGGAGCCCCTCAAGCAGTCCATCGAAGAGGGTTCGCGCCTTGCGTCCCAGAAGAACGCCAACCTGATTGAAAGTATTTCCGGGCTGGAAACCGTCAAGATTTTCGGCGCCGAGAGCATGTTCCAGCATCGCTGGGAACAGGCCGTTTCCCATATTTCCACCTGGGGCGTACAGACCCGCCGCATTACCAACTCCATGTCCTCGCTGGCCAGTTATATCCAG
>NZ_JBFODN010000196.1:0-9991 GCF_040908345.1 Aeromonas sp. R3-1 | reverse complement strand
ACCGGCCTGTCACGCCGGGGGTCGCGGGTTCGAGTCCCGTCCGCTCCGCCACTAATTTGAAGGCCTTCCCAGATGGGAAGGCCTTTTTGCTATGTGCGATCTTGCCCATAAGTCCCACAGATTTGTACGCAAGAACCAACACAAAGCCCGGTTTCATAACCGGGCTTTTGTATTTTTAGCGCCTTAAACCACCAATATCTGGCTTTTCCCTGCCAAGTAAGAGTGCCAGATAGCCGGTTATTTCCACCATTTTCTGGCTATATCCGAGCCTTATCAGCCATTTGAGCGAGTTTACTGGCGGCCAAATCAGGCTTCTACCGCCTGCTGGTTGCAGGGCAGTTCCATATTGACCACCCCCTCTTCCATTTGCACATCGATCTTGAAGCCAAGTCGTTTGGCGAGGTTGACCATGCCGCGATTGCTGGGCATGGTCATGCCGGATAGCTGGCCAATCCCTTGCTCTTTGGCGTAGCGGATGATCTTCTCCATCATCAATTTGCCGAGACCCACCCCTTTCAGGTCAGATCGCACCAGAATGGCAAACTCGGCATCGCTCAGGTCCGGGGTCGAAATGGCGCGTACCACGCCGAGGATTTGATCCTGCAGCTCGCCATCTTGCCCCACAGCCACGAAGGCCATCTCCCGGTCGTAATCGATCTGGGTCATGCGGGCCAGCTCTTCGTGACCCAGTTCGCCGACATCGGCGAAGAAGCGTTTGTACCTGTCTTCATCAGAGACTTGCAGCACGAACTGCTTGTGAGCCGGTTCATCTTCCGGCCGGATTGGGCGCAGCAGGATATGGCGCTGATCTTTAAGCCAGGCACCCTCCTCCAGTTCGGTGGGATAGGGGCGGATCGCCAGTCGGTTGATTATCGGGATGGCGGGGTCAGTCAGTGTGAGGCTGGCATCCAGTACCACCATCTCGGTACCGCATGCTTGCAGCGGGTGCAGGTCCAGCTCCTGAATCTCCGGAAAGGCGAGCAATAGCTCTGAGAGCTGGCAAAGCACTTGGCCCAAGGCATCGATATCCAGTCGTTCCGGTGTGGCCTGTTCACGGATCTTGCGACTCTTGAGTGCGCCGATGATCTGGTAACGGGCCAGCGCCTGATTGAGCGGTGGCAAGGCAGCCACCATCTCCTGCGGTTCCGCACCCGACTCACCCAGCAGAATGACGGGGCCAAAGATGGCGTCTTGCTGGATGCGTACCCGCAGCTCGAGGCCGCCGCTGCGGCGAGCCATGCGCTGTACCAGCAGCCCTTCGATACGGGCGCCCGGATCATGCTGTTTGACCCTGTCCAGAATGGCATCTGCGGCTTGCGCCACTTCGGCCGAGGTACGGAGGTTGAGTACCACGCCGTGAACGGCCGATTTGTGCAGGATGTCGGGCGAGCGCAGCTTCACCGCCACCGGATAGCCGATCTGCTCTGCGGTCAGGGTCGCCTCAATGGCGTCGGTAACGATCCAGGTTGGCAGGGTCGAGAGACCGGCGGCTTGCAAAATCGGGTGTACCAGATGGGTATCCAGCCTCAGTTGCTTGCGCTCCTGCGCCTGATGGATCAACTGCTGGCAGAGCTCGACATTGAGCTGGTTGCCGTGCAGTGACGCCGGTGTCTCCATCAACTGCTTCTGGTTGCGGCGGTATTCCACCATGTGCATGAAGGCCGCCATGGCGCTTTCCGGCGTGCGGTAGGTCGGGAAGCCCGCCTCGGTAAAGAGTTTGCGACCCTCCTGCGCCGAGTATTCGCCCGCCCAGTTGGTGAGAATATTGAAACGGCGCGCTCTGGGATGCTGTTTCAGATGGGCGATAAGATGGCTGGCCAGTGGCGCGCTCGGTGCCGTGAGCGAGGGGGCGTGGATGATCAGGATGGCGTCGATACCATCCTCTTGCAACACGTTGTCCAGTGCCTCCTGATAGGTGGTGATGGTCGCATCGCTGCCGATATCGAGTGGCGGGCGAGCCAGCTTGCCGCCCCGCTCCAGCAGCACATCCACCGCCATATTGGCCAGCCCTCGGCCGTTGGAGATGATGGCGAGCCGCTCCCCCTTGAGGGTCATGGAGTGGCTGAGTGTTTCCACCGCGGCAAACAGTTCGTGGGTATCCCGTACCCGCAACATGCCGGCGCGGCGGATGGCGGCATCATATACATTGTCGAGACCGTGGGCCGGATCGTGGCGCCCGCTTTTCAGCACCAAGATCGGCTTATTGCGCGAGGCTGCCCGTGCCGCCGAGAGAAAGTGGCGGGCGTCGTGCAACTTGTCCATATAGATCAAAATGGCGCGGGTGACGCTATCGCGGGAGAGTTGATCCAGCAGCTGGCCGAAGTCGATATCGCAGTGATCGCCAAGGGAGATGAAGGCGGAGAAGCCCAGCTCATGCTGCTTGGCCCAATCCAGAATGGTGGTGCTGACGGCGGCGGATTGCGACAGAAATGCGACTTGCCCCGGCTTGGCGGCAATGGGTGAAAAGCTGGCGTTGATCCCTTGGCCGGGCAGCAGCATCCCCATGCTGTTGGGGCCGAGCAGGCGAATGTCATATTGCTGGCAGACCCGTTTCAGCTCCAGTCGCTCCTCGGGGGAAAAGTCGGCGGCCAGTATGATGGCCGCCCCCGCCCCCTTCTGGCCAAGCGCTTCCAGCAACGGCAAGACCCGCTCCCGTCTGGTGCAGATGATGGCGAGATCCGGGGTCAGCGGCAGGCTGGCGATATCGGGATAGGCCAGCACGCCGGCGATGGCCTTGTTACGCGGGGTGACGGGGAGGATGGGCCCTTTGAACTGGCCCGCCAGCAGGTGGCGCACGATCACATGACCCGCCTTGAGCGGGTCAGTCGAGGCGCCGATCACGGCGATTGAGTGGGGTTTGAACAGCCGATCCAGACCGCTTGCTTTCATGGGCACTCCCGACAAAAGGGGGGAAGATACCAGTCTAATACGCCTTTGCTGCGGGTTCTGTGACCGGATCTTGATCACCGTTTGTTCAGGGCATTGGCTCGCAGATAAAAGCGCAGTTCGCCTTGCACCCGGCGAATGGCTCCCAGGTGGCGTTCCTGCAGATAGATATCCTGCTCCCGGTCGAGCGCCGTGCTGGGCACGCCCATGCTCTGCAGATACTCGTCAAACAGGGTTGAACCCTTGATCTCTACCAGATGCTGTTTCATGGCTCTCCTCCCTGCGCCTTGGCGTTTGTTGATGAACGCCCAGTCTGCGATGACCTGCCGGGTTTGCCTATTGTCACTTTTGACACGAGATTTGACACGAGAGCGCTCACACATCTTTCAGAGAGGGCGCCGTTGAGGTGCTGGCTGGCGTTATAGTATGGCGAGGAGCATAAGGCACGGATGGTGCGCAGGATGATCAGAGTCTGGTGGTGGTGCATGGCACTGTGGACGGTTGGCGTATCGGCAACCGAGCAGCCTATCCGCGCCTGGAATCTGCTGCTGGATCACCCCAACCCCGCCGTCGTCCAGTTGTTGCGCCTCTCCCTCGATCTCACCGTGCCCGAATATGGCCCCTACCAGCTGGTTTCCAGCCCGCAAATGGAGCAGGGGCGGGCGGTAAAGGAGTTGCGTAGCGGCGAGCTGGTTCAGGTCGGTGTCTTTGCCCCTGATGGTGAGCGAGAGCGGGAGTTGCTGGCAATCCACATTCCGCTGGCCAAGGGGCTGCTGGGATGGCGGGTGTGTCTGGTTCGGCAGGGGGATGAGGGGCGTTTTGCCGCGATCGGATCGTTGGCGGACTGGCATCGCGCCGGGCTCTCCATCGGTCAGCACAGGTCCTGGCCAGACACCCAGTTGCTGCGGGCTAACGGCCTCAAGGTGACGGTGGGCAATCTTTATGAGGCGCTCTTCAACATGCTGCGCAAGAAGCGTTTTGATTGCTTCCTGCGCTCGGTCATCGAGATCGAGGATGAGCTCAGGCAGCATCCCGATCTCGCCATCGAGCCCCGTCTGGTGTTTCGCTATCCGCTGGCGCTGCTCTTCTTTGTCTCGCCAAAATATCCGGAGCTGGCGCAGCGCATCGAGCTCGGCCTGCTGCGGGCGCGGCAGTCTGGTGCTTTTGACCGGGTCTTTGAAGAGGGATTTGGCAGCACCATTCGGCGGCTGAAACTGGATGAGCGGGTGCGCCTCGAGCTGCATAACCCCGACTTGCCGCAGCCCAGTCGCGTCATGATGGCCGATCCGGCCCTTATCTATAAACCGGTGTCAGCGCAGTGAGCCCTGATTCTGCGCGGTATCCCAGAAGGCACGGATCAGCGGTTCTTCCAGCCGCTTCTTGAGCACCCCGATCCCCACATCAAATGGTTTGAAGGCGGGTTTGAGGTCGATGATCCGCACCTTGTCGCCGAGCGGGCTGTGGTCGATGACCGCCGCCGGCACCAATCCTACGCCACAGCCGAGCGCCACCATGGCGACAATCCCCTCGTTACCCGCCACTTCGGCATAGATGTTGGGCGCTATCCCCTTGTTGCGAAACCACTGATCGCTGCGTTTGCGGGCCAGCCCCTGCTCGGAGAGGATGACTGGCAACTGCTCCCAATCAGGTTCTCCCTGACGGAACCACTGGTTCAGTTGCGGGGCGTTGCGCGGCGCGATAAAGACCAGCGGCACCTGCTGCAGGCTGGCGAACTCCAGCTTGGCGGGCAGGGCATCGGGGCGGGCAGCGATGGCGAGATCGGCCTCGTCGGCCAGGATCTTGTCCACCGCCAGCGCCGGGTCGCCGGTCTCCAGCTTGATCTCCAGCTGGGGGTAGCGGCGGCGAAAGCGCTCCAGTACCTCGGGCAGCAGAAAGTAGCTGGCAGTGACCGAGCAGAACACCCGCAGCCGCCCCTGCAGCGGTTCATCGCTGCGTTTGAGCTCCTGTTTGAGCTGACGCCACTCCTGCAACAGGCCGCCACCAAACTCCCGCAGCTTCTCGCCGGCGGGAGTGAGCCGTACCGAGCGGTTGTCCCGCTCGAACAGGATGCAGCCGGTCTCCTGCTCCAGCCGCTGGATGGCGCGGCTCAGGGTGGAGGGGCTGACCGCCATGGCATCGGCGCTTTTGCCGAAATGAAGGGAGTCGGCGAGGTGGAGAAACAGCTCGAGATTGCGAAGGTCCATCTTTCAGCTCCTGGCGCGGCTTGTGTGCCCGATATCCAGCGGTTGGCGGCTTGTTTCTGCCATCTCGCGGTACATTCAGCAGGCAATTTTGAAGGGTGAGCGTTTCAGTTATTGCAACGTACTGTTTCGAATATATCAGTTCAGGCAATAAGTGTCCCGCGTTATAGTGGTTCAGACAACGCCGCTATCCGGCATGGAATCAATCGAACGGAGCAATCACCATGGCTAACTATTTCAACACCTTGAACCTGCGTCAGCAGTTGGCCCAACTGGGCAAGTGTCGTTTCATGCAGCGCGAAGAGTTCGCGGACGGCTGCAACGTGCTGAAGGGCAAGAAGGTGGTGATTGTGGGCTGTGGTGCCCAGGGTCTGAACCAGGGTCTGAACATGCGCGACTCCGGGCTGGATATCTCCTACGCCCTGCGCAAGGCAGCCATCACCGAGAAACGTGCCTCCTGGCAGAAGGCTACCGACAACGGCTTCGCGGTCGGCACCTATGAAGAGCTGATCCCGACCGCCGATTTGGTGCTGAACCTGACTCCGGACAAACAGCACTCCGACGTGGTGAAGACCGTGATGCCGCTGATGAAGCAGGGCGCTGCGCTGGGCTACTCCCACGGCTTCAACGTGGTGGAAGAGGGTCAGCAGATCCGTTCCGACATCACGGTCGTGATGGTGGCGCCCAAGTGCCCGGGTACCGAAGTGCGTGAAGAGTACAAGCGTGGCTTTGGTGTACCGACCCTGATCGCCGTTCACCCGGAAAATGACCCGAAAGGTGAAGGCATGGCCATCGCCAAGGCGTGGGCCTCTGCCACCGGCGGCGACCGTGCCGGGGTGCTGGAGTCCTCCTTCGTGGCGGAAGTGAAATCTGACCTGATGGGCGAGCAGACCATCCTCTGCGGCATGCTGCAGGCCGGTTCCCTGCTCTGCTACGACAAGCTGGTTGCCGAAGGCACAGACCCGGCCTACGCCGGCAAGCTGATCCAGTTCGGCTGGGAGACCATCACCGAAGCCCTGAAACAGGGTGGTATCAGCCTGATGATGGACCGCCTCTCCAACCCTGCCAAGCTGCGCGCCTTCGAACTCTCCGAGCAGCTCAAGACCCTGATGCGCCCGCTGTTCGAGAAGCACATGGACGACATCATCGCCGGTGAGTTCTCCCGCGGCATGATGGCCGACTGGGCCGAAGATGACGTCAAACTGTTCACCTGGCGTGAAGAGACCGGCAAGTCTGCCTTCGAAAATGCCCCGGCGTTCGCTGGCAAGATTGCCGAGCAGGAGTACTTCGACAATGGCGTGGTGATGGTGGCCATGGTCAAGGCGGGTGTCGAGCTGGCGTTTGAGACTATGGTGGCTTCCGGTATCTACGAGGAGTCTGCCTACTACGAATCCCTGCACGAGCTGCCGCTGATCGCCAACACCGTTGCCCGCAAGCGTCTGTACGAGATGAACGTGGTCATCTCCGATACCGCCGAGTACGGAAACTACCTGTTCGCCAACGCCGCTGTGCCCTTGCTGCGCGAGCACTTCATGCCGACCCTGAAAGCGGGCGATCTGGGTGCCAGCAAGGCGGAAGGGCAGAGCGTGGATAACCTGGCGCTGCTGGCTGCCAACGAGGCGACCCGCAACCACCCGATCGAAAAAATCGGCCAGGTACTGCGTGGTTATATGAAAGACATGAAACGCATCGCTGTTGGCGGTTAAACCGGCATCGGGCAGGATGATGAAGGGGCGGTGATGACGATCCCCGTCGCCGGTCGGTGGACACCCGACCGGCCAGCCAGAAAAATCAGCCTGACAGTCATAAAAAAGCCCCGCTCATCGAGCGGGGCTTTTGCATTCAGAAAGGCTGGATAAATCAGGCTTTCCACGCTTTCCAGGTGTTGATCAGACCGTTGGTGGAGCAGTCGTGGCTGGTGACAGCCTCGTTGTTGCCCAGCTCCGGCAGGATCTTGTTGGCCAGCTGTTTGCCCAGCTCCACGCCCCACTGGTCGAAGGAGAAGATGTTCCAGATTGCGCCCTGTACGAAGATCTTGTGCTCGTACATGGCGATCAGGGCACCCAGGGTTTTCGGGGTCAGGCTCTTGAACAGGATGGAGTTGGTCGGGCGGTTGCCTTCGAACATCTTGAACGGCACCAGATCCTTGACCTGCTCCAGAGTTTTGCCAGCAGCCAGGAACTCGGCGTCGACCTGTTCTTTGCTCTTGCCGAAGGCCAGCGCTTCGGTCTGGGCGAAGAAGTTGGCCAGCAGTTTCGGATGGTGGTCACCGATCGGGTTGTGGCTGATGGCTGGCGCCAGGAAGTCGCAGGGGATCAGCTTGGTGCCTTGGTGGATCAGCTGGTAGAAGGCGTGCTGGCCGTTGGTGCCCGGCTCACCCCAGATGATGGGGCCAGTCTGGTAGTCAACCGGCTTGCCATTACGATCCACGTACTTGCCGTTGGACTCCATGTTGCCCTGCTGGAAGTAGGCAGGGAAGCGGTGCATGTACTGGTCGTACGGCAGAATGGCTTCGGACTCGGCACCGTAGAAGTTGTTGTACCACAGGCCGATCAGCGCTAGCAGAACCGGCACGTTCTGCTCATAGGAGGCAGTGGCGAAGTGCATGTCCATCTCGAAGGCGCCTTGCAGCAGGGCTTCGAAGTTCTCGAAACCGACAGACAGGGCGATGGGCATGCCGATGGCAGACCAGGAGGAGTAGCGGCCGCCAACCCAGTCCCAGAACTCGAACATGTTGTTGGTGTCGATGCCGAACTCGGCCACGGCCTTGCCGTTGGTGGAGAGCGCGGCGAAGTGCTTGGCAACGTGGGCCTTGTCACCGGCGATGTTGATGAACCAGTCGCGGGCGGTCAGGGCGTTGGTCATGGTCTCCTGGGTGGTGAAGGTCTTGGAGGCCACCAGGAACAGGGTGGTTTCCGGATCGATCTTCTTCAGGGTCTCGGCGATGTGGGTACCATCGACGTTGGAGACGAAGTGCATCTGCAGGTGGTTTTTGTAGGGACGCAGTGCCTCGGTGATCATCACCGGGCCCAGATCTGAGCCACCGATACCGATGTTGACCACGTGCTGGATCGCTTTGCCGGTGTAGCCTTTCCACTCGCCGGAGATGATCTTCTCGCAGAAGCCTTTCATCTTGGCCAGTACGGCGTTCACTTCCGGCATCACGTCCTTGCCGTCGCACTCGATGGGGCGGTCGGAGCGGTTGCGCAGGGCCACGTGCAGTACGGAGCGGCCTTCGGTCATGTTGATCTTGTCGCCATTGAACATGGCATCGATCGCGCTGCGAAGATCGGTCTCTTTGGCCAGATCAACCAGCAACTTGAGGGTTTCTTCGGTGATCAGGTTCTTCGAGTAATCAACCAGGATGTCGCCGCCGAAGGTAAGGGAAAACTTGTCAAAGCGCTTCGGGTCCTGCGCGAACAGATCCTTGAGTCGGATCTCTTTGTTTGCTGCAAAGTGGGCTTCCAGTGCCTGCCAGGCCTGGGTTTGGGTTGGATTGATGTTTTTCATAGGATTCCTGAAATGCCAAGTTGTGTTTGAACCTTGCAGGCAAGGTCCCGCCAAACCTTATTATCCGAGCATTATAGCGAGCCGATCGGGCGGCCCGTGTAACAGATTTTTACCGATTGTCTTTTACCGCAATGGGTCACTGTCGGGAGCATACAACCAGAACATTGGGATTATGTGTCACGAAAGCAAGGCGGATCTTGCGCTTGCTCATGATTGGGGCCACCCCGATGGCCTGAAATTGTTTTCATCCGGTTGGCGTGGTTATGCACCGACACGGCCATGGGGTGGGGCCAGAAACGACAATGCCAGCCCGAAGGCTGGCATTGTCTGTTGCAGCAGAACCGCGATCACGCCTGCGTTTTTTGCATGTGCATCACCATCTGCGGGAAGGGAATTTCGATCCCTTCGGCATCAAAGGTCAGTTTCACCTTCTCGTGGAAGTCGAACCAGACACCCCAGTAGTCAGCGGTTTTCACCCAGGGGCGCACCACGATATTGACCGAGGAGTCGGCCAGCGCGGCAACGGCGATGGTGGCTGCCGGATCTTTCAGGATGCGCGGCTCTTCGCTTACCAGACGCTCCAGGATCTGTTTGGCCTGGCGCAGGTCAGAGCCGTAGCCGATGCCAAAGGTCATATCGACGCGGCGGGTATCCATACGCGAGTAGTTGACGATGGTGCCGTTGAGGATGGCGGAGTTCGGTACTACCACCATCTTGTTGTCACCGGAGGTGAGGGTAGTGGTAAAGAGCTGAACGGACTGTACCACACCCGCAGTGCCTGCCACTTCGATGAACTCACCCGCCTTGATAGGGCGGAAGATGATCAGCAGGAAGCCGGCAGCGAAGTTGGAGAGCGAGCCCTGCAGCGCCAGACCGATGGCCAGACCGGCGGCACCGATAATGGCGACGAAGGAGGCTGTCTGCACGCCAACACGGCCCAGCGCGGCGATCACCACGAACACCAGAATGGCGTATTTGAGGATGCTGCCGACAAAGTGGGTGACGGTGGTGTCCAGCTTGCGGGCCTGCATCACCTTGACCACGCCACCGCTGATGAGGTTGGCGGCGATATAGCCGACCAGCAGGGTCAGCAGGGCGGCGGCGATATTGACGCCGTATTCGATCAGCAGTCCCTGATTATTGACCAGCCAGGTCTGCGCTTCGGTAATGATTTCGGGTTCCATAGGATGTCCTGTCAGGTTCTAAAAGGTTTATGGTGGATAAATCTAACACCGCAGCGCGACAGTACGGGTCGCATCTGGTACTTCTTTTCTGCCATAAAAACCTGACACAAAAAAGAAGGCTATGTCCCAATTACGTGTTGCATGGGGCGCCCCAGCGCCTCATGCAAACATGTTTTGATATTTACGCCTTTTCCGTAACGCTCCAGCATC
>NZ_JBFODN010000195.1:0-7665 GCF_040908345.1 Aeromonas sp. R3-1 | reverse complement strand
TCTATCAAAGCAAACTGCGTCTTGGAGCCCAGAGCCCGGCCACCGGAGACTACCACCCGGGCGGCGGTCAGTTCGGGCCTGCTGGAGCGCACCGCGCGGCGCTCGACCAGCCGAGTACGACCAGCGAATTCGGGTACGGCCAAGCGTTCGATGAGAGCCTGCCCGCCCGTCGCCGCCTTGGCAAACGCGGTGGCCCGCACCGTCATCACCTTGACGGGTGCCGAGCTTGCCACTCTGGCGATGGCATTGCCCGCATAGATGGGGCGCAGGAAGGTGTCGCTGCTCTCGATAGCCGTCACCTCGGAGAGCATCTCCACCCCGAGCCGGGCCGCCACCTGTGGCAGCAGCGCCTTGCCCATGGCACTCGCCGCCATCAGGCAGTGGCTGTAACCTTCGCACCAGCTGGCCAGCAGCTTGTCGACCCCATCCAGCAGCCCGTCGGCCAGCAGGGGATGTTCGGCAAGCAGCACCTTGTCGACACCGCCAATAGCAGCCGCCTGTTCACCCGCCTCGGTCAGCCCCTGCCCCAGCAACAGCAGGTCAACCTGACCGCCGATGGAGACGGCGGCGGTCACCAGTTGTGCCACGTTGTCGGCCAGATGGCCCTGATGATGTTCGGCAATGATCAGCACGCTCATGGCAGCACCTTCGCTTCATGTTTGAGTTTGTCCACCAGCTCGTCCACCGAGCCCACCTTGATCCCGGCGCTGCGGGCTGGCGGCGCCATCACCCCGAGCAAACGGGTCTGGTTGGCCACCTCAACGGCGAGTGTCGAGAACGGAGCGCTATCAAGCGGCTTGCGCTTGGCCTTCATGATGTTGGGCAGCGAGGCAAAACGCGGTTCATTCAAACGCAGATCGGCGCTGACCACCGCAGGTAGCGGCATGGCGAGGGTTTCAAGCCCGCCATCGATTTCACGGGTCACCCGCAACTCCTCTCCTTCCAACCTGATGGCAGAAGCGCAGGTAGCCAGCGACCAGTCGGTCAGGGCGGCCAGCATCTGGGCCACCTGACCGTTGTCCGAGTCAATGGACTGCTTGCCGAGCAGCACCAGATCCGGCTGCTCCTGCTCACACACCTTGTGCAAGGCGCGGGCAACCGTCAGCGGGGCGAGCGTCTCATCGGTGACATAATGCAGCGCCCGATCCGCCCCCAGCGCCAGCCCATGGCGCAGTTGCTCGGCGGCAGCGTCAGGGCCGAAAGTCACCACCACCAGCTCGCTGGCGATACCCGCTTCCCGCAGCCTGACCCCCTCCTCCACCGCAATTTCACAAAAGGGGTTGATCCCCATCTTCACATTGGCCAGCTCCACGTCGGAGCCGTCTCCCTTCACCCGGATCTTGACGTTGTAGTCGACTACCCGTTTGATTGCGACCAGCAGCTTCATGGGGTCATGCCTCGTCTCTTTGGATTGAATTCATTAGTGTGCCTCTGCGTTTGTTGCAGTACGCTCTTCCCTGATTTTTTGCTTTTCTTGCTCAGTTTTGCTTACAACTGCTTTACGTTTACGTAAACTACCAGCATTACCCTAGGCCAACCAGAGCGCAGAGGCAAGATGGAACGGGAAGCAATGGAATTTGATGTCGTCATCGTCGGCGGCGGTCCGGCGGGGCTCAGTGCAGCCATCGCCCTGAAACAGCAGGATGCCACTCTCTCTGTCTGTCTACTGGAGAAGGGGGCGGAAATTGGCGCCCATCTGCTCTCCGGCGCCCTTTTTGATCCCGTCGCCTTGCAAGAGCTGCTGCCGGCTTGCTGGCAGCAAGCGCCGCTCGGCGTACCGGTCAACGACGATCAGGTGCATCTGCTGCAAAGCGAGCAACGCTCCCTGCAACTCCCCGCCTGGGCGGTGCCGCCCCGGATGCACAATGAGGGTTGCCATGTGGTCAGTCTGGGCAATCTCTGCCGCTGGCTTGGCCAACAGGCGGAAAAACTGGGAGTCGAAATATACCCGGGATTTACCGCCAGCGAACTTATCATGGAAGCGGGCCGGGTCAAGGGGGTGATCACCGGCGATCTGGGGCTGGATCGGGCAGGCAATCCGAAAGCAGATCATGTGCCCGGCATGGCGCTGCTCGGCCGCTACACCCTCTTTGCCGAAGGGGCCCGCGGTCATCTCGGCAAGCAGCTGATCGCCACATTCAATCTGGCAAGCCCTGCCCAGCCCCAGCACTATGCCATCGGCTTCAAGGAGCTGTGGCAACTGCCAGCAGGTCGGGGCAACCCGGGACAGGTGCTGCACGGCAGTGGCTGGCCCCTTGGCAAGCAGGGGGGCGGCAATAGCCACGGTGGCTTCTATCTCTATCACATGGAGGGGGATCAGGTGGCAGTCGGGCTGATTGTCGATCTCAACTACCAGAATCCCTGGCTCAGCCCGTTTGACGAATTCCAGCGCCTCAAGCATCACCCGCTTATCGCTGGCGTGTTGCAAGATGGGGAGCGCATCAGCTATGGCGCCCGCGCCATCACCAAGGGGGGCTGGCACGCCCTGCCCCGCATGCACTTCCCGGGCGGCCTGCTGATCGGTTGTGATGCGGGCACCCTCGACTTTTCCCGCATCAAGGGGATCCACACCGCCATGAAGTCCGGCATGCTGGCGGCAAAAACCGTCGCGATGGCGCTGCAGGGTGGCGATGAAGGGGGCCGGGATCTGGCCCAGTATGGCGACGAGCTGCACCAGAGCTGGCTGGCCCGCGAACTCAAGGCGGCGCGCAACTTCGGCGCGGCGCTTCACCGCTATGGTCCCTGGTTGGGCGGTGCCTTCAACTTGCTGGAGCAACGGCTGTTTGGCGCAAACTCGCCCTTCAAACTGCTCGATAAGGCTCACGATTACCGTCAGCTGCGCGTGGCCAGCCGCTGCGAGCCCATCCATTATCCCAAACCCGATGGCAGACTGAGCTTTGACAAACTCTCGTCTGTGTATCTGGCCAACACCAGTCACGACGAGGATCAGCCTTGCCACCTCAAGCTGCAGGACGAGCGCATTCCGGTCGAGGTCAATCTGCCCACCTGGGCCGAACCCGCCCAACGCTACTGCCCGGCCGGGGTGTTTGAAGTACTGGAAATGGAAGGCGCGGCCAAACTGCAGATCAACGCAGCCAACTGTATTCACTGCAAGACCTGTGACATTAAAGATCCCAGTCAAAACATCGTCTGGACACCGCCACAGGGGGGCTCCGGGCCCAATTATCCGAATATGTGATGGAACGGCGATGCCAAGATACGGTGACATCAAAGATACTCCGTCCCAAAACATCGTCTGGACACCACCACAGGGGGGCTCCGGGCCCAATTATCCGAATATGTGATGAAGCGGGGCAGCGGCAACAAGCAGCCCCAGCTAGCCCTCCCCCAACCAAAGGCTGGGTTCTACCCCGCATAGCCACTCAGGTGATCCGACCTCGCTGTTTTTTTGAACAAACAAGCTGAATCCCTGATGAATAGCCCCTGACAAGCGCGGCCCGCCCCTGTATAGTTCGCCGCATTCAGGTTTTCCATCGGCCCGATCTGCTTATCCACGGGATCGCCTTCTGCAGCGATCTAAGGCCGCATGACCTGTGCAACCATCCCTGATTACCCATGACTTTTTAAGGGGGGACAGATGATCACCGCCTACATTCTCAACAACAAGGTGCTGGATATAGTCACGCTCGGGCCTGACGACATAGTACCTGACAACACGGTCTGGCTGGATGCCTACAAGCCGGACACGGCAGAGCGAGAATGGTTGACGGGCCTGTTCCTGGAAGAGGTCCCCGACAAGGAAGAGCTCGACGACATCGAAGCATCCGCCCGTTTTTACTGGGATACCGATGGTCTGCACATTCACTCCCTGTTTCCCCAGCGGATCGGTCGTGACACCAAGGGTGTCCACGTCTCCTTTACCCTGCGCAACAACCTGCTGATCAGCATTCGTGAAGATGACATCGGGCTGGTGCGCCTGCTGCGCCACTATATGCGCCAGGATCGGCTGGAGGTGGAGGATGCCCTCGACATCCTGCTGGAGGTGCAAAACCTCAAGGTGGAGTACCTCTCCGACCTTATCGAAGATGGTTACAAGACCTTGGAAAACACCGCCGATCAGATCTTCGAGCCGGATCAGATCAACCCCATGCTGAAAGAGTTGATGGCACAGGAAGAGGCCAACGGCCAGATCCGTCTCTCTCTGCACGATACCCGCCGCGCCCTGCGTTTCCTCAAACGCAGCCTGCGCCAGCGCATGAGCCTTGAGCAGAACAAGTGGATCGACGAGATGCTGCACGACGTGGAATCCCTGTTGCCCCACACCCAGTTCCTGTTCGACAAGATCAACTTCCAGCTGGAGGCCTCCATGGGGGTGACCAATCTGGAGCAGAACAAGGTGATCAAGATCTTCTCGGTAGCCGCCGTGATCTTCCTGCCGCCGACCCTGATCGCCAGTATCTACGGCATGAACTTCGGCCGCATGCCGGAGCTCGCCTGGGAGTATGGTTATCCCATGTCACTGGTGCTGATGGTGATGTCATCGCTCGGCACCGGCCTCTTCTTCAAGCGCAAAGGCTGGCTGTAACGCCGCCGAGGTGCGCTGCGATATCTGAAGAAACGGATTGGGGGGCATGGCCCCCCGATTAATTTGCGCCACACCCAACGCCTTGCAAAGGGCGCTTCGTCGCCCCATATCCCCTTCATCACTCAATTCAAGTGGATAACGGGCAACCATGACCCTCTACCCCGAACACCGATATGACGATCACGGCCAGTTGCGCCCGCCTCTCTGGTTCTGGCCCATCGCCCTGTTGCTGACCCGCTCGGTCTGGCTCTTTCTGATGGCGGGAGTGACCCGCGAGAGCGGCAGCGAGATCCTGACCCTCTTTTATCCGGACAAGATCACCCTCTACATCAGCCTGCTGACCGACGTACCCGCCATGCTGGCGTTGCTCGCCTGCGGGGGCACCTATCAGCAGACCCAGAGCATTCGCGCCAGACTCCGGCGCCACAGCCCGCTGCTGCTGCTCTGCTCTGCCGTCAGCGGCCTGCTGATGCAGTTGCACAGCCTCAATCTGCAGAAGTGGTCATTCAGCTGGCCCACCGCACTGGTGCTGGTCGCCAGCCTCTGGGCGCTCTGGTATCTGCTGCGCAGTCGCCAGCTACGGGAATATGCCGCAGATCAGCCCCACTGACGGGGCTGACACCTATTGACGAGTGACCCGGATCTGCAGGGTCTGGCGCTCGCTCTGGCTGCCTCGCCCTCCCTGTAGCTGGGTGCCGAGGCTGCTCCCCTGATCTGCCGAGCTGGTCGAGAGCTCCCCCACCGTCAGCCACTGGCCAGGGACCCCGCTCACCTCAGTAGCACTCTGCCCACGATTGATGGTGCCCTGCTCCAGCCTCACCTGTTCGCTACTGAGCGCAATCTGCACCCGATCGCCAATCAAGGTGGCCGTGGCATAGAGGCCGTTCACCAGCGGCATCATTCCCACCACTGCCCCCCCGTTCCATTGGTAGAAAGTCACCGGTTGATAGGAGCCCATCTGCAGCAGCACGGGACGGCCCGACAGCCCGCGCACCTGCCAGCTGTCGTTCTGGCTGCGCTGGTACTGCCGGGCATTGCCATCGACCAGCCACTGCCGCTTGGCCTCGTCGCGACTGATTGAGCCCCCCAGTTGCTGACCGCTGGCGGCACCATCGACCCGCCACTCGATAAGCAGGTTTTGCGGTGGCTGGTTGATCTGCGCCAGCGTGGCTTCGGCCTCCTGCAGCTGGGCTGGCGTCCCGCTCAGCACCAGCTGATTACCCATGGCACTCACCCCTAGCTGGGGATAGATCTCCTTGAGGGTCTGCACCGCCGCCTGCGCCTCGAAGACCGGGATCACTTTCACCTCGGCCCACAGCGGCCAACACCACAACCAAAACAACAGCCAGCATCCTCTCCAGCGCCACTTCCCCATCCTTGTCTCCCTCTCAGATCCGTCGCCGTAAACCGAGCTCTCATGCCTCGTCATCATGAGCCATTCCTTGCGCTTTTCAATCCATGGCACCGTCCACTTGAGGCAAAAAGCAGGGCAAGACAGCAAATAAAATCAACAATAATTATCATTTTCTGTAACACGGTAATCGCTCGGATGCAATTCGGTCTCATTCTTCGAGCTTGCCGTCGATGAAGCCAGTGACCACCCCCCCCGCCGCCATCCACCTGGCCCTGCTTGTCAACATGCTCTCCATGGGCAGCATGATGATGGTGATGCCGCTTGGGCCGGATCTGGTGACTAGCCTCGGCATGGCACCGGAGCAGACCGGCTATTTCAGCGGTGGCGCCACCCAAGGAGCCGCCCTAATTGAGCTTATCGCCGCTCCCTGGCTCGACCGGGTCAATCGCAAGCCCGCGTTGCTGATGCTGCTGACCTTGCGTTTTCTGCTGTTGATGGCCTGCGCCCTGGTGCAAAACAGCCAGCTGCTGCTGGGGCAGTGTGGCCGGGCCGCTTGCAGCTATCCTGGTGGTACCCCTTGCCCTTATCCTGGTCCAGTGGTTCGGCTGGCAGAGCCCCTTCCAGCTGTTTGGGCTCTGCGGCCTGCTGCTGGCGCTGATCACCCTGCTAGGTTTAGCCCTGCCGGTCGGCATGCCCGTCTGCTGCTGGTATCGGGTCAGAGCGGCGTTCTGCACGGATTTGACCAGCTGGCCTGGATCAATATCGGCTGCGGTCTGCTAGCCTGCGGCGGTGTCTGATTCCTGCTCAAGGGGCTGGCACAGACAAGAAACAACAATAATCCCGAGTCTGGCCCCACCAAACAAGGAAGTCAGCGAGCCACCGGCCCCAGAGCCGGACCCCATAACCTCTGTTTTATTCATGGAGTTTTGACTATGCAGTTGCAGCCAGACGTATCTCGATTGAACCCCACTCTGCTCTCACTTGGTCTGTGTGCCCTGCCAGGCCTGGCACAAGCCGAGGCCCCCAAAGCCAACGAAACCATGGTTATCACTGCGACACAGACCAAGCATACCGAACTCTCGGCCCCAGCTAATGTCTCTGTGATCACCCGTGTCGACCTGGATAAACGTTCGGTCATGGATCTGACCGATACACTGAAGACAGTGCCAGGGGTATCTTTCATCCCGTCCACGCCGAATGGTCGCTATGAGATCAAATTGCGGGGCATGGGAGGTAAATATGCGTTGATCCTGCTCAACGGCCACCGTCTGAATGCCCGGGAAGTGATGGAAGACAACGATGGCAATGACTTCGATATCGCCTCCATCCCAGTGGCCGCCATCGAGCGGATCGAAATTTTGCGTGGCCCGGCCTCCTCTCTGTATGGTTCTGATGCCATGGCCGGTGTCATTAACATCATCACTCGCACACCTGGGAACAAGACAGAGGGCAGCCTTGGCTATGACTATCGCAACATCACCTCTGGCAAAGGGGGAGACCTCTACAAGGGTAGCGGCTACCTCAGTGGTGCCCTGGTCGACGATAAACTCTTTAGAAGTCTGATGGTTGAAAAATACAATCGCGATGCTTGGCAATCGGGTTCAACTTGGGTTGAGAATACCTCTTGTTAAACTCCGCCGGGCTGACATTGCCAAGTCGTGAATGCCGACGCTGGCGGTTGTAAAAAATCTCTATGTATTCCTGGATCGCTGCCTTGGCCTCCGCTCTCGTCTTGAATCTATGGTGGTGAACCAGTTCATTTTTA
>NZ_JBFODN010000194.1:0-8890 GCF_040908345.1 Aeromonas sp. R3-1 | reverse complement strand
TCTTTACCGGTTAGTGTGCTGATATGGCTCAGTCGGTAGAGCGCATCCTTGGTAAGGATGAGGTCCCCAGTTCGATTCTGGGTATCAGCACCATTAAATAGAAAGCCTCCCTGAAAAGGGAGGCTTTTTTGCATCTGTCATTTTTGTGATATCCCCTTACATTCCCTATTCCCGCAACCCCCTCTGCTTGCAGTCGACACTGTTTATCTGCTGGTTTGAGTCCTAATGTGTTACTCATTTGACTGCTATTGATGGTTTTATCCAGAGATTTAACCATGATCGATTGACGTAAAACGTTTTACATGTAAAATCCGGCGCGTTTTGCCTATTACGTGGAGAGAGAGCATGGCGCAGGATAACGAATACTGTTTGGGGGCGGTACCCGCCAAAGGGCGCAAAGGTGTGCTTTCGCTGATGCTGGTGATGCTCGGCCTGACCTTCTTCTCTGCCAGCATGTGGACCGGTGGTGCGCTTGGTACCGGGCTGGTATTCGATGACTTCATCAAGGCGGTACTTATCGGCAACTTGTTGCTGGGTATCTACACCGCTTGTCTCGGTTATATCGGTGCCTCAACCGGCCTCTCTACCCATCTGCTGGCTCGTTATTCCTTTGGGGTGAAAGGTTCCTGGCTGCCATCCCTGCTGCTCGGCGGTACTCAGGTCGGCTGGTTTGGCGTTGGCGTGGCGATGTTTGCCCTGCCGGTGCAGAAGGCGACCGGCATAGATGTGAACTGGCTGATCGCCATTTCGGGCATGTTGATGACGGTGACCGTCTACTTCGGCATCTCCGCCCTGATGGTGCTGAGCTTTGTGGCCGTGCCAGCTATCGCCCTGCTCGGTGGCTACTCGGTCTGGCTGGCGGTGACCTCGACCGGTGGCATGGCTGCACTGCAGCAGGTACAACCAAGCAATCCCATCGAGTTCACCACGGCGTTGACCATGGTGGTCGGTTCCTTTATCAGTGCAGGAACCCTGACCGCCGACTTTGTCCGCTTTGGTCGCAAACCCTGGGGCGCCGTCATGATTACCATGGTGGCATTTTTTTTGGGCAACACGCTAATGTTCGTCTTCGGTGCAGCTGGTGCGGCGGTAACGGGGCAGGCCGATATCTCGGAAGTGATGCTGATGCAGGGGCTGTTGATCCCCGCCATTCTGGTGCTGGGCCTCAATATCTGGACCACCAACGACAACGCGCTCTACGCCTCCGGCCTCGGTTTTGCCAATATTACCGGTCTCAAGAGCAAGCCCCTCAGCGTGATCAACGGCCTAGTCGGTACCGCCTGTGCCCTCTGGCTTTACAACAACTTTGTCGGCTGGCTGGCCTTTTTGAGTACGGCAATTCCGCCGATCGGTGGCATTATCATCATGGATTTCCTGCTCAATCGTGAGCGTTACCGTCAGTTTGCCGATCAGCAGTTCGAGACGGTGCGTTGGCAGGCGCTGGTCGCCACGGCAGTCGGGGTGGCTGTCGGCAAGTGGCTACCGGGCATAGTGCCACTCAACGCGGTATTGGGCGCCGCCTTCACCTATTTCATTCTGGTTCGCCTCACCCAGCGGCCGGTTCTGGTACAGGAAGCTAACAAATGCTGATTCAACATATTCGTTTGGCCGATCGGGAAGGGTTGTGGCAGATCCGTTGTCAGGATGGGGTCATCACCGCCATCGAACCCCATGACGAGCATGCCGTCGCCGGTCGGGTGCTGGACGGGGAGGGCGGTCTGGCGATTGCCCCCTTTATCGAACCCCACATTCACCTCGATACCACCCAGACCGCGGGCGAGCCGAGCTGGAACCTCTCCGGCACCCTGTTCGAGGGGATCGAGCGCTGGGCCGAGCGCAAGGCGCTGCTGACCCATGAGGATGTGAAACAGCGCACCATCCAGACGCTGAAGTGGCAGATCGCCAACGGCATCCAGTTTGTCCGTACTCACGTTGATGTCTCCGATCCCAATCTGGTGGCGCTCAAGGCGATGCTGGAAGTGCGGGAAGAGATGAAGGAGTGGGTGGAGCTGCAGATCGTCGCCTTCCCGCAGGAGGGGATCCTCTCCTACCCCAACGGCAAGGCACTGCTGGAGGAGGCGCTCAAGCTGGGGGCCGATGTGATCGGTGCTATTCCCCATTTCGAGTTTACCCGGGAATATGGGGTCGAAAGTCTGCATTACATCTTCGATCTTGCGGAGAAGTATCAGGTTCTGGTCGATGTGCACTGCGACGAGATCGATGACGAGCAGTCCCGCTTTATCGAGACGCTGGCAACCCTGGCCTACGAGCGGGGTATGGGCCATCGGGTGACGGCCAGTCACACCACCGCCATGCACTCCTACAACGGCGCTTATGCTTCCCGCCTGTTCCGGTTGCTCAAGATGGCAGACATCAACTTCGTGGCCAATCCGCTAGTGAACATTCACCTGCAGGGGCGGTTCGATACCTATCCCAAACGCCGCGGCATTACCCGGGTGAAGGAGATGCTGGAGGCGAACATCAACGTCTGCTTCGGTCACGACGACGTGTTCGATCCCTGGTATCCCATGGGCACTGCCAACATGTTGCAGGTGCTGCACATGGGGCTGCATGTCTGCCAGATCATGGGTTACGAGCAGATCAACGACGGTCTGAAGCTGATCAGCAGCCACAGCGCCCGCACCCTGAATGTGCAGGATCGCTATGGTATCGAGGTGGGCAAACCGGCCAACCTGTTGATCCTGCCTGCCGACAACGGCTTCGATGCGGTGCGCCGTCAGGTGCCGGTGCGTTACTCGATCCGCCACGGCAAGGTGATTGCCCAGACCCGCCCGGCCCAGACCGAGATCGTGCTGAGTGGGCCCGAGCCCATCGATTTTCGCCGCTGAGATTTCAATCAGGCTGGATGACGATTAGTTCCGCCTCTGGGCACAAGGGCCGCCATTGCGACATAATGGCGGCCTGACCCTGAGGGAGTGACACCATGCAAACCTGGTTTTATGTTGCTGCAGGGGGCGCCATCGGCGCCTGCCTTCGTTTTGGGATTGCCGAACTGATGGCCTTGCTGCTGGGGCGCCACTTTCCTTACGGGACTCTGGTGGTCAACGTGGTGGGCTCTTTCATCATGGGGGTGGCATTCGCCCTCATCAGTCATGGTCATGTGGTAGAACACCCGATGAAGCCGCTGTTGATGGTGGGGATCCTCGGTGCCCTGACTACTTTCTCTTCCTTTGCCCTCGATACGGTAGTGTTGGCTCAACATGGAGCCTATCTGAAAGCGCTGCTCAATATCGGTCTCAATCTCTTCCTCTGTCTGGCCATGGTGGTGCTGGGTATGCAGTTGGTTGCGAGCCGGGTTTAAGGTGTCCGGACGCCAGTGGCTCTGGTAAACTGGCGGCCATTCTTTGCTCTATGGGTGTTTAAGGGATGTCAGAACAAGCAACGACAACGCATTTTGGCTTTAAAACCGTGGCCGCGACCGAGAAGGAAACTCTGGTAGCAGGTGTCTTCCATTCGGTGGCAGCCAAGTATGATCTGATGAACGATCTGATGTCGTTCGGCATCCACCGCCTGTGGAAGCGCTTCACCATCGACTGTTCCGGTGTGCGCAAGGGCCAGAAGGTGCTGGATCTGGCCGGTGGTACCGGTGACTTGACCGCCAAGTTCTCCCGCATCGTCGGCGAGACCGGTCAGGTGGTGCTGGCAGATATCAACGACTCCATGCTGAAAGTGGGCCGCGATAAGCTGCGCAATCTGGGGGTCGCCAACAACGTCTCCTACGTGCAGGCCAATGCCGAGGCGCTCCCCTTCCCGGATAACCACTTCGACGTCATCACCATCGGCTTCGGCCTGCGCAACGTCACCGACAAGGACAAGGCGCTCGCCTCCATGTTCCGGGTGCTCAAGCCGGGTGGCCGTCTGCTGGTGCTGGAGTTCTCCAAGCCGGTCAGCGAAGTGATCGCCAAGCTCTATGACCTCTACTCCTTCAAACTGCTGCCGAAAATGGGCGAAATCGTCGCGAACGACAGTGAAAGCTACAAATATCTGGCAGAGTCCATTCGCATGCACCCGGATCAGCAGACCCTGGCCGGCATGATGGAAAATGTCGGTTTCGAGCAGGTGGAGTACTTCAATCTGACTCAGGGTGTGGTCGCCCTGCACCGCGGTTACAAGTTTTAAGGTTGCCTATGCCGATGGATGCCATGGTCACCGCGGTGATCGAAACCAGCCTCAACCACTTGCTGGCGCTGGACAAACAGAGCCCGGAGCGGCTGCGCAAACTGGTGGGCAAGGTGCTCAAGCTGGAGCTGCGTGAACTCAAGCCGCTCTGGTTCGTCTTCTCCGAGCGTCGGCTGGATGTGCTGGCCCAGCATGAAGGGGAGGCCGATGCGGTGCTCAGCCTGTCGCTGACCGCCCTCGGTCTGCTGAAAGACCCGTCCGCTCTGACCCGCTATATCCGCGAGGAGAAGCTGGATCTGAGCGGTGATCCCCAGCTGGTACAGGCATTCAGCGTGCTGCTGGGAGAGCTGGATATCGACTGGGAGGAGGAGCTGTCGCGCTATACCGGCGACGTGCTGGCTCACACCCTGTTCAGCGGTGCCCGTCAGGCGCGTCGTCTGGTCGGCCGCGAGCTGTGCCGCACCCGCAGCCAGCTGGCGGAATATCTGACCGAAGAGGCCCACCTAGCCCCCGGCCCGCTGGAAGTGGCGAGTTTCAACGATGACGTCGAGGTGCTGGCCCAGCAGCTCAAGGCCGTCGAACTGCGGCTGGCCCGCTTCGAACAGCAGGTGACCTGATGACCCCGAAGGAGTTCAAACGCCTCTATCGCATCATCACCATCCTGCTGGAGCAGGGCATCGACGAACTGGTGCCCGCCCGCTATCAACCCTGGCCGGGTCGTCTGGCCCGTCGCTCCCTGTTCTGGCTCAAGAACAAACAACCGGATCTCAGCCGCGGTGCCCGTATCCGCCTCGCCTTCGAGGCTCTCGGCCCCATCTTCATCAAGTTTGGCCAGATGCTCTCGACCCGCCGCGACCTGCTGCCGCCTGATATCGCCGAAGAGCTGGCCCTGCTGCAGGACAGAGTGCCCCCCTTCTGTGGTCAGGCGGCGCGCCAGCAGATCGAGCTGAGCCTGGGTTGTCCCATCGAAACCCTGTTTGACGACTTCGACGAGACGCCGCTGGCGTCGGCCTCCATCGCGCAGGTGCATACCGCCCGCCTGAAGGAGAGTGGCCGCGAGATCGTCATCAAGGTGATCCGTCCCGACATCGAACCTGTCATCGAGGCCGACCTGCGGTTGATGCAGGCGCTGGCCCGTCTGGTGGCCCGCTTTGTGCCCCAGAGCGCGCGACTGCGCCCCATCGAGGTGGTGGAGGAGTATCGCAAGACCATCCTCGACGAGCTGAATCTGATGCGCGAAGCGGCCAACGCCATCCAGCTGCGGCGCAACTTCACCGGCTCCGAGGCGCTCTATGTGCCTGAAATCATCACCGATCTCTGCCGCGAGCAGGTGCTGGTGATGGAGCGCATCTACGGTATTCCGGTCTCCGACATTCCTGCACTGGAAGCCAACGGCACCAATATGAAGCTGCTGGCCGAGCGCGGGGTAGAGGTCTTCTTCACTCAGGTGTTCCGCGACAGCTTCTTCCATGCCGACATGCACCCGGGCAACATCTTCGTCTCTTACGAACACCCGGAGAACCCGCTCTGGATCGGCATCGACTGCGGCATCGTCGGCACCCTCAATCGGGAAGACAAACGCTATCTGGCGGAGAACTTCCTCGCCTTCTTCAACCGAGACTATCGCCGGGTGGCAGAGCTGCACGTGGAGTCGGGTTGGGTACCGGCAGACACCAAGGTGGACGAGTTCGAGTTCGCCATCCGCACCGTGCTGGAGCCCATCTTCGAGAAGCCGCTCTCCGAAATTTCGTTCGGTCACGTGCTGCTCAACCTGTTCAACACCGCACGTCGCTTTCATATGACGGTGCAGCCGCAGCTGGTGCTGCTGCAAAAGACCCTGCTCTATGTGGAAGGGTTGGGGCGTCAGCTCTACCCGCAGCTCGATTTGTGGCAGACCGCCAAGCCGTTCCTCGAGAACTGGATGCACGAACAGGTGGGGCCAAAGTCGGTATTGAACGCCATCAAGGAGAAGGCGCCATTCTGGGCGGAGAAGCTGCCGGAGCTGCCGGAGCTGGTCTATGAGACCCTGCGTCAGACCCGTCATCAGCAGCGTCATTTCGACCAGATGTTTGCCGAGTTCCGCCGTCACAGCCGTCGGCAGGGGCAGGCCCGCTACCTCTTAGGGGTTGGAGCCAGCCTGCTATTGGCGGGTGTATTCTTGCTGACCCAAAAACAACACATTGAGTGGGGACAAGCCAGTCTCGCCGGTGCAGCCCTCTGCTGGCTGGTCGGCTGGTTGCGAACCCGTTCCCATTAATCAACAACCGCGCCGTCAGGCGCCTGTTCTGGAGAGAAAATCATGGGTGGTATCAGTATTTGGCAATTGTTGATCATTGCAGTCATCGTCGTGCTGCTGTTCGGTACCAAGAAACTGCGCGGTATTGGCGGTGATCTGGGCGCGGCGGTCAAAGGGTTCAAGAAAGCCCTCTCCGACGAGCCGGCTGATGCCAAGGCCGAGCAGAAAGATGCCGAGTTTCCCCCGAAACAGCTGAACGAAGCGGCCACTCAGAGCAGTGAGACCGCCAAGCAGAAAGACAAAGACCAGGCCTAAGCCATGTTCGATATCGGTTTTTGGGAGCTGGTCGTTATCGGTGTGGTAGCACTGGTGGTACTGGGGCCCGAGCGGCTGCCGGTTGCCATCCGCACGGCTACCCACTGGATCCGCCTCATTCGTTCGACCGCGAACTCGGTCAAGTCCGAGCTGGAGCAGGAGCTCAAGTTGCAAGAGCTGCATAACGACCTCAAGAAGGCCGAACAGTTGCAGATGAGCAACCTGAGCCCCGAGCTGCAGGAGTCCATCGAACAGCTCAAAGCGGCGGCCCAGTCGGTCAATCGCCCCTATCAGGTGGAGAACGAGATCCGTCCGCCGCGCCCCGAGCCGGTCGCCCAGGCTGAGCCTGCCACGCCGGTTGAGCCTGCGGTGCAGCTGAGCCACGACGTGCCGCCGGTCAACAGCCAGCGGGAGAGTGAGCCGGTGCCGGTCAGCGACTCCGCAGTAAAAGGGGAGGTGAAGCCATGAGTCAGGCCGAACAACCCCTGATCAGCCATCTGGTTGAGCTGAGAACCCGTTTGCTGCGCTCCATTACCGCCATCCTCGTGGTGTTTCTGGCGCTGATCTACTTCTCCAACAACATCTACGACTTCGTGGCCCAGCCGCTGCTCAGCCAGTTGCCGGAAGGGACCAGCATGATCGCGACGGATGTGGCGACCCCCTTCCTGACGCCGATCAAGCTGACGCTGGTGGTCTCCTTCTTCGTGGCGATCCCCTATCTGCTCTATCAGGCCTGGGCCTTTATCGCCCCCGGTCTGTACCAGCATGAACGGCGGCTGATCATGCCGTTGGTGGTCTCCAGCGCCTTGCTGTTCTATGCGGGGATGGCGTTCGCCTACTACGTGGTGTTCCCGCTGGTGTTCGGTTTCTTCACCAGTACCGCCCCTGCCGGGGTGACGGTGGCGACCGACATCGCCAGCTATCTGGACTTCGTACTGACCCTGTTCTTCGCGTTCGGGGTGGCGTTCGAAATTCCGGTGGCGACCATACTGCTCTGCTGGACCGGCGTGACCACACCGCAAAACCTGAAGGAGAAACGTCCCTACGTCGTTGTCGGGGTGTTTGTGGTCGGCATGCTGCTGACGCCGCCTGATGTCTTCTCCCAGACCCTGCTCGCCATCCCGATGTGGGCGCTGTGGGAGATTGGTCTGTTCTTCGCCCGCTTCTACGTGAAGAAAGAGGATGAAGAGCAACAGGAACAACCGGATGTGGAGAGCTGAGGCTCTGTTCGTCACCTGTTTGCCAGACGGTGAGAGGATGACGAAGTCCGCAGGAATAGCAGAACGAGGGGAGCTGAGGCTCCCTTCCTCTTTTCATGCTCCCGTTCGAGGCGTATGGTAAGACCCCATTCGGTAGATGGTTTTCAAATACCTGATATGTATTCCTTTTGTTTGGAACGCCTCATCCCATGATCGATATCGGTTTAAACCTGACCAGCAGCCAGTTCGCCGGTGAACAGCCTGAGCTGGTGGCCCGTGCCCGCGCCGCCGGAGTGGAAGCGCTGATCCTCACCGGTACCGATCTGGCTGGTAGCCGCGAGAGCGCCGAGTTGGCCGCCCGCTGGCCGGGCTACTGCTTCTCCACCGCCGGGGTACACCCTCACGATGCCAAGAGTGTCGATGAGGCGACCCTGCCCGCCTTGCGCGAGCTGGCAGCCTTGCCGCAGGTGGTGGCTATTGGCGAGTGCGGTCTCGACTACAACCGCGACTTCTCCCCCCGCCCGGTGCAGGATGCGGTATTCGACGCCCAGCTGGCACTGGCTGCTGAGCTCCGGATGCCGGTGTTTCTCCACTGCCGCGATGCCCACGCCCGTTTTATCGAGATCCTCCGTCCCTGGTTGCCGAAACTACCGGGAGCCGTGCTGCACTGCTTCACCGGTTCCGACGAGGAGCTGGACGAGTGTCTGGCGCTGGGGCTGCATATCGGGGTGACCGGCTGGCTCTGCGATGAGCGCCGTGGTCAGCTGCTGCGCGAACAGGTAGCGCGTATTCCGGCCGGTCGGCTGATGATCGAGACCGATGCCCCCTATCTGGTGCCGCGAGATCTGAAACCGCGCCCGAAACGCAACGAACCCGCTTTTTTGCCGCACATCGCCCAGGTGGTGGCGGCCTGTCGTGGTGAAGCGCCCGAGGCCTTGCTGGCCCACACCCGGGCCACCTCCGCCGCGTTCTTCCAACTTCCTCTCCAGGAGTGATTCAT